>JACPLM010000016.1 GCA_016186525.1 Candidatus Nealsoniibacteriota bacterium
ACCGAAAGGAATAAAGTGATGTTCGATGAAGGCGGCAGATGGTATGTTTATTTCACTTACGGAATGCATTGGATGTTGAATATTGTCACCGGCCCCCAAAAATATCCAGCAGCTGTTTTAATACGCGGCATAGACAAGGCAGCAGGCCCCGGCCGATTAACCAAATATTTGAAAATCGATAAAAGATTAAATGGCAGCTTAGCCGATAGAAAAAGCGGTCTTTGGATCGAGGATCGCGGCTGTAAAATTAAGCCCTCTAAAATCATCAAAACGCCGAGAATCGGCGTAGATTATGCCGGCCCCGCGTGGGCCGCAAAACCGTGGCGGTTTTATATCAAGGAAGTAAGTGCTCCAAAAGATAGGTCTTTTTCCCGCTGACAACGTACAGTTTTTTTGCATCTTTGTCCCAGAAGATTTCTGGGCTTTTAAATTCCGCCAAGTCAATAATGTTCAATCCGTCCCTATCGTCGATCTCGGCGATTTTTATTTTATCCCCGGCATTGAATATTAAATAATAATCGTTCAGCCAAAAAATATTTTCTATTTTTTCAGAAAATCTAGTTAAGAATACCCTTTCTTCTCCCTCAAGGAAAATTACCCAGAGTTCGTAACCATCAGATTCAATAGCTTTCTTTTTGTCAGTAGAGGTGGCTGACGCTTTAATTTTTGAAATATTTTGATTTGTAGCAACGAATTGCGGATTCTGCGGGAAGAGAGTTATATTTTCTGCTTCAGCCACCATAGCTTCTTTGACTTCCAGATTTTTTTTCCAAGGGTGATAGCCCTCCTTTTTTATTTCAATCTCATATGTTTTAGGCAAAAGATTTTCAATAAAAACCGAGTTAGTCAGCATTGATGTGCTTTTTTCCAGCTGGCCGTTAAGATAAACTTGAGCTTTACCCGGTAAAACTCTAAAGGAGAGTCCGCCAGTTTTCACAATTTTTTTCGTTTCAAAATCCACTCTGTATCCTTGAGAGTAAAAAATAACGGAAGGGGTGGCTGATAAAAACAAAAGAACTGAAATAATGAATAAGATAGTCCTGGATCTTTTTGTCATACCGCTTCCATTTTACTTCATTGACACCCCAAAAGCAATCTGCTATATTATCCGTAGTTCGCGAAAAATAAAATAAGGAGGTGCGAAGATGGCAGAGAAGAGACCAGATACTATTGGAGTATTCCTGGGCCTTATTACTAAAGAAGGAAAACTGCGGTTGCAGATGAGAACCGAAAGTACTTCCATTACTGGAATTTCTTATAAAGGAGATTTTGAGCTCCCCGGTGGAGCAGTAAAAGAGAAAGATTTGCGGAAAGTTTTGACTTTTGACGGATTATATAACGAAGCGGTTCGTAGGGTGGAAGAGGATTTGGGCCTCGTTGTTTCTTTGTCGTTTATTCTGAAGGGTTTTTATTTAACAGTTTATGAAAATCCCAAAAATGGGAAAATTGACTGGGCTTTTATGATACCAGTCATTGACTGGGACCAAAAAGCTAAAATGAAAAGGAAAACTGTTGATGTTAATCCAGACCAACTTAATGTGTTAGGCGAATTGGATCTGATTGTTTCCGGAAAGAAAAGAATGTGGCGTATGAGTCAAGCCGCTATTTACATGGTTAATCTATTCCACGTGGGATTGTATGACGACCAAGATAAATTCTTCAGGAGGGCAGAAGAATTATTGACCGAAACAAAGACCGATTGGAAGCAAACAGAATTATTTAATAGCGCCGATCACGCTCTCAAAGAGATTCTATCAGGGCTGGGTCTATAATTACTAAAGTAAAATGAGGGGAGTCCAACTCCCTTCATTTTTATTTGCAAAAATGGCTGATTTCAATTAGTATTAACTAAGAATGGAAGAGAAATTTATTATCAATGGAGGCAGGCCTTTGCGCGGAGAAATCGAAGTGAGGGGAGCCAAGAATGCGGCTTTCCCGATTTTAGCCGCCACTCTTTTGACTAAAAAAGAGTGCGTTATTGAGAACGTTCCTTTAATTGAGGACGTTTTTAGAATGCTTGAAATTCTAAAGGGCATGGGCTCTGAAATTTCTTGGGTTGGCCAAAGGATTATAAAAATTAAGAATTCTCAAGTGGATCCGACCAATCTTAGGGAAGATATCATCAAGCGTTTGCGCGGTTCAGTTCTTTTCCAGCAGTTCTTTTCCAGGGGCCATTATTGGCCAGATTTGGCAAGGTGCAATTTCCCACTCCGGGCGGCTGCGTTATCGGAGCCAGGCCCATAGACGCGCATTTGGACGGATTTAGCCAGTTGGGAGTGGATATTCGTAAATACGGGAAAAATTATGTTTTGGAAAATAAAAATAAGGGCAAAGGCGGCAAAGTAGTGCTTAATGAGTTTTCGGTTACGGCAACGGAAAATTTAATGATTTTTGCCAGCTTGATTCCATCAAAAACTTTTATTAAAACCGCTGACCAAGATTACCAGGTGCAGGAATTAGCCAGATTTTTAAGAAAAATGGGGGTGGGCATCGGGGGAATAGGCACGCATCAGCTTGTTATTGAAGGTTTAAATAATCCCAGGGGGGCTCGCCATAAATTAATGCATGACCCGATTGAAGCCGGAACGTTTATTCTTATGGCAGCTGCCACCAAAGGAAATGTCTTGATCAAAAATGTGGAAACGGAATTTTTGGAACTCCCCCTTAAAAAACTTAATGATTTCGGAGTGCCGTGGGAAAGAACCGGTCCAAAAACAATCAGGGTTTTGCCGTGGAAGAAGCTAAACATTGATAAGGTGCAGAGCTTGATTTATCCCGGCATTCCCTCTGATTTGTTGTCAGCTTTCGGAGTTTTGGCCACTCAGTCGCCCGGCTCAACTTTAATACACGACCCGCTTTACGAAGGCCGCTTGAAATATCTTGAGGAATTGAATAAGATGGGAGCAGAAATATATTTTGCCGATCCGCACCGGGCGATTATCAACG
>JACPLM010000017.1 GCA_016186525.1 Candidatus Nealsoniibacteriota bacterium
AAAACCGTTATACCTGAAAGGGTATCAGAGGTTCGAATCCTCTCGCCTCCGCTTTGATCGAGGATATAATGTAAATTTGACACAATCTTTTAAAAAGCTAAAATAAAATTGTATGGCAAGGCAATTTACAGCAATATATAAAAAAAGCGGAAAATGGTATTTAGGCTGGATAGAAGAAATTCCCGGAGTTAATACCCAAGGTAAAACTCTTGAAGAAGTAAAAGAAAACCTCAAAGAGGCTCTTTTATTGATTTTAGAAACAAACAAAATTATTAATAAAAGAGAAGTTTCCGGGGGGAGAATTATTCGCGAGCCTCTTTCAGTTTCTTTATAATGAAGCGAAAAGTTTTAATCCAATATTTGCTTAAAAATAAATGTATTCTCATCAGAGAGGGCGCAAAACATAGCGTCTTTTTTAATCCTTTAATGAGAAGATCTTCGACCCTTCCTCGCCATAGTGAAATTGATAATTTTTTGGCAAAGAAAATTTGCCGAGATCTTGGCGTTGGGCCCAAGATTTAATTATAAGAATAAACACATGACCACGAGATTTTATTTTAAAAACATCAAAGAATCAGATAAGCAGCTTCTGGAAGCATATTTTCAGGAGAAAAAGATCGCTCGTTTGGAGAAATTGCTCTTACGCGGCAATTTAGAGCTGGCCAAGTTTGCCGTTGACGCAAAATATCATGAGCGCCACAGCATTTTCATTATCCGGCTTGGTTTGAACTTTGCCGGTAAGGACTTAAGGAGCGAAGAAAAAAGCCACAGCAGTTTGCTGGAGGCGTTTGATCTGGCTTTTGACCGTATCATTAATCAATTGCGTAAAGTGGAGAGCAAAAAACACGATTAAGTGGTACAATAATAGTGCGGGGACTTGCCCCGAGCAGGCCGAAGGGTTTTCCACAATGCTCTTTTACCTTAAAAATGGTACAATATAAGCGATGATACAGATTAGAAGTTTTATTAGCGGTTCTAAGAGCGCGATTGGGGTTGATATCGGCACCTCGGCTATTAAAATTGTAGAACTGTCGCAGCAGGGAAAGAGGATAAAATTAGACAATTATGGAGAAATGGAGGCTACCGCTTTGTATGAAAAACCATTCAGGAGTTTTGAAAAAAGCACTTTGACTATTTCCAGCAGCGATGTGGTTAGGGCGATTACCGCGGTTTTAAAGGAAGCGCGCATAAAAACTGCCAAAGCTTATTTCTCCATCCCTGATTTTTCCACTTTTTTTACCACATTCCGTTTGCCTTCAATGACAGAAGAGGAATTGCCCAAAGCCGTCCAGTATGAAGCTCGCCAGCATATACCCCTGCCCCTGTCTGAAGTAGTTCTCGATTGGCAGCTTATCGGCAAAAAGTCGTCCGATCATAAAATAAACGATTTTGACGTTTTATTGGTGGCTGTGCCTAATGAGGTAATCCGCCAATATCAAGATATCGCCAAATTTACCAAACTAGAGATCGTAGCTATGGAGGCCGAAGTTTTCGGCTTAGCCCGAGCTCTTGTGGCACCAGAAGATAAGTCGTCAATAATGCTTATTGATATTGGCGCAAGAAGCACAACTATCAGCATTGTTGACCAAGGCACAGTGAAGGTTTCCCACAGTTTTGATACAGCTGGCAACGATTTTACCAATTTAATATCCCGAGGGCTTAGCTTAGGCATAGGAGAAGCCGAAGAGACGAAAAAGAAACAAGGTATTTTAACCGGGACACTGGCTGTGAAGGAGTCGATCTTGCCGATGATTGATTTGATCTTGAGCGAGGCAAAAAAAATTTCCCAAAATTTCTATTTAAGCAGCAATAAAAAAAATCAAAAAATTATTTTAGCCGGCGGTTCGGCTTTTATGCCAGGATTGGCTGATTATTTTTCAGAAACCATGGAAGTGAGCGTGGAGATTGCCAATCCCTTTGCAAATCTTTATTACCCGCCCATTTTAGAAGATGTTTTAAGAAAGATGGGGCCAAGCTATGCTATTGCCGTAGGAGCGGCAATGAGAGGATTAGAGTGAGATAAAAACTTCAACATTTATTGAAAATTTAAAATTGATAATTGAAAATTAAGCCATGGTGGATATTATCCCCAAAAAAACAGAAAGAGAAATGCCGTTTCAAAATATTGCGCTTTTCGTTGCGGGCGCTTTATTGCTGTCCGCAATTTTGGGATACGTAATTTTAATTAGAGCGGAAGCTGTTGCATTATCTGCCCAGCAAGATTTGGAAGCCGCAATCGCCAAAGTGGGTACAAAAGATGATAGGGAGACAGAAACGAAAGTCCGCAATTATGAAAAGGCAATTAAGGATTTGGCAAGTTTAACCGGCGGCAGCGCCAAGCCCTCGCAATTTTTTAATAATTTTGAAAATTTAGTCCACCCCAAGGTTTGGTTTTCATCATTTGAATTAGATGCGGCTTTGAGGCAGGCCGCTATTAAGGGCAACACAGTAGATTTTCAAACTTTGGAGCAGCAATTGGTTTTTCTTCAGAGCAAAACAGATTTAATAGAAGCTCTGGAATTATCCGACATCGGCCTAAGGGAAGATGGCGGAGTGGAATTTTCCCTTAATCTGACTTTGGCACCGAAGATTTTTAACACTATAGAAGAGTAAAAATATGCCGCGCCGTTTAATGATTATTATTATAATGCTTATAGCCGCTCTGATCTTGGGGTTTTTCTTTGTTTGGCCGGAATACCAGGATTTTCAGCTAATTCAGACAGAGTCCGCTCAGAAAAAAACAGAATTAGATTCTAAGGCAGATTATTACGATTACTTTAAAAAGACATGGGAGGGGCTTGAAAAATATAAAGACGCCCTCTCTAAGGTGGATAATGCCATACCGCAAACTTACTCCCTGCCTTCTTTATTTAATTACCTCCAAGAGACGGCTGGCGAGTCTGGCTTAGTTTTGGAAGATTTAAATTTCCGGGGCATTGCCGGCGAGAATACTAAAGAAATAAGCTTTGGCCTTCAGGTTTCCGGCAGTTATAACTCTTTCAAGAGCCTCCTTTCCTCCCTGGAAAATTCAATAAGGATATTTAAGGTTAAAAGCGTGAGTTTTTCTTCGCCGAAAAAGGGTGAAAAATCATTTTCTTTTGATTTAGAAGTAGCAACTTACAGTTATTAATTTATGGCGATAACAATTACTCAAGAAAGAAAAAAACAAAGATACCTGATTTTAGCTGCCGCTTTGATCATTTTTATTACTATTTTTGTCATTTGGCAGGGGTTTTCCCGCCGCGAGAAAGCGGGATCGGCGCCTCTGGCGGCGCCCACTGCCTATGTTCTTCCGAGAATAGACATAGATTTTAAATTTTTGGAAAATTTTAACGCTAAAACACTTCAGCCGTTTAAAGAAATAAGCGGGTTCCAGGGAAAATTCGGAAGAGAGAACCCATTCACGCCATATTAAAATTTTCAATTATCAATTTTCAATTATCAATAAACGTTACAATTTTCAATGTTTCAAATCGGTTTGAAAATTAAGTTATTGAAAATTCATTGTAAATTAGAAATTGTAAATTGAAAATTAACAAAGAAATGACCTTACTAGAATACTTATTTAAAAAAGACATCATTGACCGCGAAAAACGCGGCGCTTTGGAATATGAAATTAAAACTTCCGGCAAGACGGAAGAGGAGGTTATTATAGAAAGGGGGATTATACCAGAAAAGCCATTATTTGATTTTAAGAGCCAAAATTTAAAGATTCCCCTAAGAGATGTGGCGCCAGAAGATGTCGTTCTGAAAGTTTTAGAATTGATTCCTTACGATTCAGCCAAGTATTATAAAATGATTCCTATCAGCAAGAAAGATGATCAGATAGATATAGGCATGGTTTATCCGGAAGATCTTAAAGCTCAAGAGGCCTTGAAGTTTTTATCGCGCCAGGCGAAATTCAGCTATAAAATTTTCTTAATCACTCTTACTAATTTTGATAATATTTCAAAGCAGTACAGGTCATTGAAAGAAGAGGTGGAAAAAGCTTTAACGGAATTAGAGGTGGAATTGAAAACCGGAGAAGCTGGGGAGGCCCCGATGAAAAAAACCGAATTTGAGAGAAAAGCCGAAGAGGCCCCGGTAACTAAAATAGTGGCGGTGATTTTAAGGCATGCCGTGGAGGGCTCGGCTTCAGATATTCATGTTGAGCCCACCAAAAAAGATTTAAGGGTAAGATTCAGGCTTGACGGAATTTTGCACGCCAGCCTTATTCTGCCGCTTAAGGTGCATCCTGCGGTGGTGGCCAGAATTAAAATTCTTTCAAATTTAAAGATTGATGAAACGCGGCTTCCCCAAGACGGCAGATTCAGCATTAATATCGGAGAAAAAAATATTGACTTCAGGGTTTCTACCTTGCCCACCACCTTGGGAGAAAAAGTCGTGTTGCGTATTTTAGACCCTTCGCAGGGATTAGTGTCCCTTGAGAGCTTGGGATTGAGAGTTAGAAATCTTGAAATTCTTAAAAGGGCCATTCAGAGGCCTTACGGCATGATTTTATCTACCGGGCCTACGGGATCGGGCAAAACCACAACTCTTTATTCCGTTTTGCATCTTTTAAATAAAATCGGGGTCAATATTATTACATTAGAGGATCCGGTCGAGTATTTTATAGAAGGCATCAATCAGTCGCAAGTCAAGCCGGAAATTGGCTACACTTTTGCAACGGGCCTGCGGCATATTTTAAGGCAAGATCCGAATGTTATCATGGTTGGCGAAATCAGGGACGGGGAAACAGCCAGTTTGGCCGTCAACGCCGCCTTGACCGGCCATATTGTTTTATCTACTCTGCACACCAATAACGCCTTGGGAGTTATTCCAAGATTGATTGATTTGGGAGTGGCTCCATTCTTAATGCCTTCAAGCTTGAGCGTAGCCATTGCCCAGAGGCTGGCAAGGCGGCTTTGCCCGCACTGCAAAAAAGAAGCAAGTCCCAATCCTAAAGTCAAAGAGATGATTATTTCAGAGTTGAGCGTTTTGCCGCCTTCGGCTAAAGAAGATATAAAATTATCAAAATCATTTAAAATTTATGAGCCGGTCGGCTGCGCTAAATGCCGTTCTGAAGGGTATTCGGGCAGAATCGCTTTTTTTGAAGTTTTAGAAATGACTCCGCAGTTGGCAGAAATTATTTTGAAAGAACCAACCGAGTCTAAAATCAAAGAAGAAGCTTTCAGGCAGGGCATGATTACAATGAAGCAAGACGGCATGTTAAAAGTATTGGGAGGGGTCACCTCATTAGCCGAAGTTTTAAGAGTAGCCGAAGAAAAGTAATAATATTATTATGCCTAAAAAAATTATATTAGTTGAAGACGATCCTTTTTTGGCCGATATTTATGGCACCAAATTGAAAGAAGCCGGTTTTAATATTGAGGTGGTGGTGGAAGGCGACGGAGTTATCCCGAAGATTAAAGAAAAAAAGCCGGATTTATTAATTTTGGATATTGTTTTGCCGCATCTCGACGGTTGGGAAATAATACGGCAGATTAAAGAAGACGAAGATTTAAAAGATTTAAAGATTATGATCCTTTCCAATCTCGGCCAAAAAAATGAAGTGGAAAAAGGCATAAAACTCGGGGCAGTCAAATATCTTATCAAAGCCCACTACACTCCAAGCGAAATAACAGCGGAAATTAAAAAAATTTTGAAATAATGAAATATGGCAAACAATAATAGCTACCTCAAGACATTATTGGACCTAACCCGCAAGTCGCAGGCATCGGATTTGCATTTGTCGGTGGACCATCCGCCAGTTTTAAGAATTGACGGCAATATTGTGCCGTTATTGAAAGAAAAAGTTCTTTCTCCGGAAGACACTCTTGCTTTAGCTAAATCTTTGATGTCAGAAAGCCAGTACGAAAGATTTTTAGAAGAGAAAGAAATGGATTTTTCTTATGATTTTGACGATAAAGTCAGATTCAGGGTTAATGTTTTTTTTCAAAAAGGGGCTGTCGCCTGCGCTTTAAGATTGATCCCGTCTAAAATCAAAAGCATAGATGAATTGAATTTGCCCCCGATTCTGCATAATTTCACCAGAGCCAATCAGGGGTTTGTTTTGGTTACCGGCCCTTCGGGGCAGGGCAAGTCCGCGACTTTAGCCGCTTTAATTGACGAGATTAATCATCAAAGATCCGATCATATAATAACCATTGAAGATCCGATAGAATATATTTTCACAGACGACAGGTCGATAGTTGACCAAAGGGAGGTTTATCAAGACACTTTGAGTTTTACTAAGGCATTAAAGTCTACTTTCAGGCAGGACCCCGATGTTATTATGGTCGGAGAAATGAGAGATCCGGAAACCATGTCTATCGCCATAACAGCTGCTGAAACCGGGCATTTGGTTTTTGCAACCTTGCATACGAACTCTGCCGCTCAAACGGTTCACCGCATTGTCGATTCCTTTCCGCCGGAGCAGCAAAGCCAGATTAGATCACAATTGTCAGGGTCTCTTCTGGGAATAATATCCCAGAGATTGGTTCCGAGGATTAAGGGAGGGTTGATTCCGGCATGCGAGATTTTGGTTTCCACTCCAGCTGTCGCCAACTTGATAAGAGAGGGTAAAATTCATGAAATTCCTATGGTGATGGATACTTCAGTTGAAGCTGGGATGATGTCCCTAAACCGATCACTTGCTTTTTTAGTGAAAGCCAAGGAAATTTCTCCGGAAAGCGCCGTTAATTATTCTTTAAATCCCTTAGAACTTAGGAGCTTTGTTAAACAATGAAGTTTAACTATCAAGCAAGAACAAAAACCGGAGAGGTGCAGACGGGCTTCGTGGAGGCCTCTTCCCGCGAAGCGGCTTTGGATCTTTTGCAGAGAGCCCAGCTTTTCGTCACTATTTTGGAAGAAACTGGAGCAGGGCCGTTTTATGCGAAAAAGCTTAAGCTTTTCGGAGGCGTTTCCAAGAAAGATTTAGTGGCTTTTTCCCGCCAGCTATCTTTGATGTTCAAGTCCAGAATATCGCTGATTCAATCCTTAAGGACTTTAGCCGATCAAACCAAAAACAAGGAATTCACGGAAAAAATTATATTAATTTCTGAAAATATCGAGGGCGGCGGCTCTCTTTCCCAATCTCTTGAGCGTTTCCCGAAAATTTTTTCTCCGTTTTTTGTTAATATGGTGAAATCCGGCGAGGCCTCGGGAACTCTTTCACAAAGTTTGGATTACTTGGCGGATCACTTGGAAAGAGAATACCATCTTGCCTCTAAATTAAAGGGGGCGATGATTTACCCGGCTATGATAGTCGTGGTAGCTGTAGGAGTTGTGGCGATGATGATGCTTTTTGTCATTCCCAATCTGTCAAAAGTTTTATTGGAAACCGGCCAGGAATTGCCCTTAGTTACGAGAATCGTTATTGCCGGTTCTAATTTTTCAAGGCACAATTGGTGGATTTTTGCAATATTATTAACCGCATCGTTTATTTTTTTGCCTCGCTATTTAAGAACTCCGTCAGGCAAAGTTTTTAAAGACAACTTATTGCTGCGCATTCCGGTCATCGGCCAATTTTTAAGAATGATTTATGTTTCCCGTTTTGCTGAAAATCTTTCCACTTTGGTTGCTGGCGGTTTGCCGATTATCAGATCGCTTGAAATCACGGGCGAGGTGGTGGGAAACGCCGTCTACCAAGAAAGAATTGCAGAGCTTAGAGAGGAGGTGGGGCAGGGCAAGGGGATAAGCGGCGTTTTATCGCGGCATCCCAAGGAATTCCCGCCGCTTTTGACTCAAATGGTGGCCATCGGCGAAAAAACAGGCACCCTTGATAAAAGCTTGCTGGATGTGGTTACTTTTTTCCAAAAGGAGGTTGAGAGGTCGGTGGATAATATCTTGAGCTTGATAGAGCCGATTATGGTTATTTTTTTGGGGTTGGTGGTGGCTGGCCTCATGGGGTCCATCCTGCTGCCTTTATACAAAATGACGTCAATTTAATCTCTTGCTACTTTTCCACAGTGCTTGTTTGACAGAATTGTGGTACAATACAAATAGTCCAAAATTTTCAAAAGGTCGAGAAATTGGATTAATAATTAATAGCTATTAATTGTTTATAATTAAATCATATGTTACAGGTATTTACTAAGAAAAAAGGCTTCACCTTGATTGAGTTGCTGGTGGTTATCGCCATTATCGGAGTTTTGGCTTCAATTGTTTTGGTTTCCATGGGAGGAGCCAGGCAGTCAGCCAGGAATGCCACCAGAAAAGCTGATATGCGCCAGTTAGTTTCAGCGCAGGAGCTGTTCTACAATGCCAACGATCGTTTTTACACCTGTTCAGCCACTGTGGTGGGAGATTGCGGAACGAAACCCAATCATTATCCCTCAGCTATTACCACTTTTATGGTGAACACCCCGCGCGATCCCGGGAGCAACACTTACAAGGGCCTTGATAATACAAGCAGTAATCAGGCATTTTGCTATTTTGTTGCTTTAGAAACTACCCCCGTCACATATTATGTGTCTTCTCATGCTGGGAATCTTACAAAAGCTACCGAACCATCAGCTTTAACTGGTACAGGAAACGGGTCTTGCGAGAATTCTCAGTAATCACATTAGTTTGCTGCTATAAACTCCCTCCCGCAAGGGGGGAGTTTTAGGTTGAGCGTGCGATTTATGCTAAAATATTGTAATGGCCATCATTATTTTTATATTTGGGCTTATTGTCGGTTCTTTTCTGAATTGCGTAATTTATAGGATGGAAACAGGCGGGAGTTTTTTGAAGGGCCGGTCTTTTTGCCCCCATTGCAAGCATAAATTGGGATTTTGGGATTTAATGCCTGTTTTGAGTTTTATTTGGCTGCGTGGCAGATGCCGCTACTGCCAAAAGCCAATTTCTATCCAGTATCCATTGGTTGAGATAGCTACCGGAATTATTTTTTTGTTAATTTTCAATTTTCAATTTTCAATTTCCAATGAATTTCCAATTTCCAATTTTCAAAACTTATTGGCTATTGGCTATTGGCTATTGATTATTGGTTCGCTTATTGTTATTTTCGTTTACGACTTGAAGCATTATATTATTCCCGACAAAGTGATATACCCCGCCATTGCGATAGCGGGAATTTTCAATTTTCAATTTTCAATTTTCATATCCGCGTTTGGGGCCGCAATTTTTTTCCTAACGATCGTTCTTATTTCCAGAGGCAAATGGATGGGGGTGGGGGATATAAAACTCGCTTTTTTGATGGGCTTGCTTTTAGGATACCCCGATATATTGGTCGCTTTATTCTTGGCTTTTTTAATCGGTGCTATAATGGGATTAGGGCTGATAATTTTGGGCAAAAAGACGATAAAATCAGAGGTTCCTTTCGGCCCTTTCCTTGTTGTTGGAACATTTATTGCTTTATTTTGGGGCAAAGAAATAATAAATTGGTATGTCCAAAGCTTTCACATTAATTGAATTGCTGGTGGTTTTAGCCATTATAACCGTACTAACAGCCATAACTGTCCCTAATTACAGGGGAGGCGATAAGCAGCTGGCTCTTCAAAGATCGGCCTCTAAGCTGGCCCAGGACTTAAGGAGAGCACAGGAGATGTCAATGTCAGCCAAAGAGGTTTCAGGAGCTATCCCTTACGGATTTGGCATATATTTTAACAGCGCTTCGCCGAATAACTATATTATTTTTGCGGATTTGGATAATAGCCACCATCGAAATGCCGGAGATGCTGATTTGGAAACGATTGCGTTGGAACTTAATATAAGAATATCGGCTCTGTCTCCGGTTAGCAGTTTTAGCATTCTTTTTGCTCCTCCAGATCCTACGGTTTGGATAAACCGCCTTTCTTCCGGGGTTACAGCGGCAATTACTTTGGGCATAATAGGAGACGCCATTAGCAATCAAATTATTTCAGCCAACAATGCCGGTCTTATTGCCATTGAGTAAAAATAGCAGAGGATTCACCTTGATTGAGGTTGCAATAGCTACTTTCATGCTCACTGTCGGGGTGCTGGGGTCTTTTTCTTTAGTCCAAAGAGTTACTACTTTTACTTTAAGTATTTCTTCCCAATTGGAAGCTTTGTATTTAGCCCAAGAAGGCATTGAGAATATCAGGAATACCAGAGATGCCAATTGGCTGGAGCAAAGAACTGTTCCTGCCACAAATTGGGCTGAAGGAATTTCAACAACGGGATGGGAGCCAGTTGGCAAATTCCAAAGAAAAATTACTATTCAAAACCCACAGATAGACAAAATAATAGTTTCGGTTGAGATTCAATGGCCGGAAGGCGGAGGAACCCGCCAGCTGAAAGCCGAAACCGAATTATATGATTGGCGTTAGAATATGAAAAAAGACAGCGGCTTTACTTTAATAGAGTTAATGGTATCAGTATCGGTTTTTATTTTGGTGGTGTCGGCTGCTTCCGGGCTTTTTGCTTCCAGTTTGAGGCTTCAAAGAAGCGGCATCGCCAACCAGCAGTTATTGGACCAAACCTCTTATCTGGCAGAATATATGTCGCGGGCCGTAAGAATGGCCAGAAAGGATTTGAGCGGCGCCTGTACGGGCACAGTCAAATTAAATTACGCTTTCTCCGGCCAGTGTTTGAAATTCAGAAATTATAAAGACCAGTGCCAGCAGTTTTGTTTAGACGGCTCAAGGATAAAAGACGAGAATGGCGTATATTTAACCTCCAGCGATTTAAACGTTTCGTCTTTTACAGTTAATTTATCAGGCCAAAATCAGAATGACGATTTGCAGCCCAGAGCCGTAATATCGCTTGATATCCAAGGCAAGGAAAATTCGAGAATAACAATTCAAACCGCCGTTTCCCAAAGAAACTTAGATGTTAGAAGATAACCCCCCACCACTTTATGTATTGCGTTTATTTAATCCAGAGTAAAAAAGATGGTAAGTTATATATTGGAGTAACTAATAATTTGAAAAGACGTCTTTTCGAGCATAACCAAGGATTAAATAAGTCTACTAAATATCGAGCTCCATTTAGATTAGTATATTGTGAAATTTATATATCAGCAAAAGATGCTTTCATCCGAGAGAAAAAATTAAAAAAATTTAAAAATTCATATGTCGAACTTAAAAAAAGAATTAGTCATAGTCTCAATACCTAAAAGTGGTGGGGGGCAATCTGGCGTATCCCTATATTTGTCCGTGGTAATAATGACTATGCTATTAGCCATTGGCTTGGGCGTTTCCACTATATTTTTAGGCCAACTGGAAGTAGCGAGGAGCCAGGGATATTCTGTTATCGCTTTTTACGCGGCCGATGCCGGCATTGAAAGAATTTTAGTGAACAGGGCTAATCCATCCAGTATTTCCCAAACTCCTTTATCTAACGGGGCTACTTACGAGGTTTTTGTTACCATTACAGGAAGCGGAGGTTGCGCGGCTTCCAACTATTGCATAAAATCAATAGGGAAATACAAGGAAACCAACAGGGCTATTGAGATTAACTATTAATTATGACGAAATTAGAGGCAAAAAAAAGAATTGAAAAATTAAAAAAGGTGATTAATTATCACCGTTATTTATATCACGTGGAGGATAGGCAAGAGATATCTCCAGAGGCTTTGGATTCTTTAAAACACGAACTTTACGGGCTTGAACAGCAATACTCTGAATTTATCACTCCGGACTCTCCCACTCAAAGAGTAGCGGGTTCGCCCCTTCGGGGTTTTAAAAAAGCGGGGCACGCTGTCCCCATGCTTTCCATTGAAGATATTTTTTCTGAAGAGGAATTGCGAGATTGGGAAGATTATTTAATGAGGCTTGCCCCCCCACCAAATTTTGGTGGGGGGGGTGAGTATTTCTGTGAGCAGAAAATTGATGGTTTTGCTATTTCTCTGATTTATAGAAATGGGATTTTCAGCGTTGGCTCCACCAGAGGCGATGGCAAGGTGGGGGAAGATGTCACGCAGAATTTAAAGACAATTGAAAGTATTCCGTTGAGGCTCGCGAGACCCGGCCTCCTTGGGGAGGCCGGGTCTCTTCCCCTTGTCGAAGTTCGCGGCGAGGTCTATATGGAGAAGAGGGATTTCGAAAATTTTAATAAGAAATTAGGAGGGAAGTATGCCAATCCGCGGAATCTGGCAGCAGGCTCAATAAGGCAATTAGACCCAAAATTGGCAGCTTCTCGGCCTCTTAAATTTTTAGCCTATGATCTAATCACAGATCTTGGCCAGAAGAAACATTCAGAAGAACATCGGATTTTAAAAGAATTAGGGTTCAAAACCGATACGGGAAAGGTTTGCAAGGATATATCCGATGTCGTATATTATTGGCAGGAGATAGCTAAAAAAAGAGAATTTCTTCCTTATCAAATAGACGGAGTAGTCGTAAATATTGACGATAATGCTTTTTTTGAAAGATTGGGAGTGATTGGCAAGAGCCCTCGGGCAGTCAGAGCTTTTAAATTTTCTCCCAAACAGGCGGCCACCAAGATAAAAGATATTAAAATCCAAGTGGGAAGAAGCGGCGCCTTAACTCCCGTGGCTGTTTTAGAACCGATTAAAGTCGGCGGAGTAACGATTTCAAGAGCGACCTTGCATAATGAAGATGAAATAAAGCGGCTAGGATTGAAAATAGGCGATACGGTGATTATCGGCAGAGCTGGGGATGTTATCCCTGATATTATCAAGGTTTTGCCGGAGCTTCGTTCCGGCGCAGAGAAAGAGTTTAAGATGCCTTCGGCTTGTCCGGTTTGCGGAAGCAAAGTAATAAGAAAGATGGGGGAGGCTAGGCATATTTGCACAAATCCGAATTGCTTTGCTGTTCAGAGAGAGAATTTTCATCACTTTGTTTCCAGACCAGCTTTTAATATCGTCGGGTTAGGGCCTAAAATCATTGATAGATTAATTGACGAAGGATTGGTTTCCACCCCGGCGGATATTTTTAAATTGGAAGAAGGCGATCTTCTGCCGTTAGAGAGGTTTGCTGAAAAATCTGCAAGCAATATCATCGGCTCAATTAAAAAAAGCAAGAATATCGCATTAGCTAATTTTATATATGCATTAGGCATTCCCAACGTAGGCGAGGAGACAGCGATTGATTTAGCGCAGTACTTTATGGGCATTGATAAATTAAGCAAGGCCGCAGAAGAAGAATTAGAAAAAATTCCGAATATCGGCCCCAAGGTTTCAGAAAGTATTTATAAATGGTTTCAGCAAAAGAGAAATCAAAAATTAATTAGCGATTTGATAGGAGCCGGAGTGAAGATTCAAGGTTCAAGGTTCAAGGTTCAAGGTTCAAGATTGCGCGGTCTGACTTTTGTAATTACAGGTTCTTTGGGTTCCATATCTAGACAAGAGGCTCACAGTAAGATTAGGATGCTGGGCGGACACCCGACATCCGCTGTTTCAAAAGAAACCGATTATTTGGTTGCCGGTAAAGACCCTGGCTCAAAACTTGAAAAAGCGCAAAAACTGGGTAGTATAAAGATAATAGGGGAAAAAGAATTTTTGGCGATGTTGGAATAGGCCGGTTTTTGCCCTATATATTTTTATGCCCCACTTTTTAAGAAAGTTAGATTGGATTTTGATAATTTCGGCCCTGCTTCTTGTCGGCATAGGGCTTTTGTCTTTATACAGCAGCTCTATTGGAAAAGGCGATTTTTCTCAATTCAGGAAGCAGGCCATTTTCGCAGGCATTGGGATTTTTTCAATGTTTTTATTTTCGTCCCTTAATTACCGAATTTTTAAAAACGACTCCTATTTAATTTTAGCATTTTATTTTATTTGTTTGATCGGCCTTTCCGGACTCTTTTTTATGGCGCCGGAGATTAGGGGAGTGAAGAGTTGGTATAAATTAGGCCCCATTTCGCTTGATCCGTCGGAATTTACGAAAATTGCCCTTTTGTTTTTTTTAGCAAAATATTTTTCTTCGCGCCATATTGAGCTATACAGGGTTTACCATATTTTACTTTCCGGCCTCTATCTTTTTTTTCCAGTTGCCCTGATTGCCATTCAGCCGAATATGGGTTCGGCATTGATTTTAGTATTTTTATGGCTGGTTATTCTTATTATTTCCGGAATAAAGCTAAAGCTTTTTTTATCTCTGTGCTTGAGCGGCCTTTTAATGCTGGCATTAAGCTGGTCGTTTTTATTGCAGGATTACCAAAAAGAAAGAATAGTTGGTTTTGTTTTGCCGAGCAGCGATCCCTTAGGCATCAATTGGAATCAAACGCAGGCAAAAATTGCTATTGGTTCTGGGGGTATTTTGGGGCAGGGCCTTGGAAATGGCTCCCAAACCCAGTACGGCTTTTTGCCGGAATCGCAAACTGATTTTATTTTTTCCGCAATAGCCGAAGAATTCGGTTTGGTTGGGATAATCATCCTTCTACTTTTAATTATAATAACCCTTTCTCGTATTATAAAAATTGCCATTAATGCTCAATCGAATTTTCCTCGCCTGTTTGTTTCTGGTTTTGCCGTTATTTTAATGACGCAAGTTTTCATTAATATTGGAATGAATTTAGGCATTATGCCGGTTATAGGCATTCCCTTGCCTTTGGTTAGTTACGGAGGGAGCAGTTTGGTTATTACCTTTATTGGTTTGGGAGTTACCCAAAGCATTAAAAGAGGGTAAATCTGATATATCCGATAAAGGATATTTATCCACAGGTATAGGTATTGACACCATCCGATATAAGTAAGAAAATATAATAATATGTTGGATTACATTTCATTAAAAGAAGCTTCCAAGTATTGTAATTACTCTCAAGATTACTTGAAATTACGAGCCCGCCAAGGCAAATTTAAAGCGATAAAAATCGGCCGCAATTGGGTTACCACGACAGAATGGATAAAAGAATATATTGGTCGGGATAGAGTTGCTCCACCTGGTGGAGCAACTGGTTGCTCCACCAGGTGGAGCAACCAATGGTTTAATTTACCCACCTTAATTATAGGGCTAGGATTAGCGGCTTATTTGGTTTTTTTACTTTTTGATTTAGGTTATTTTGAGCTCAATATCAATGGTTTTTTAGCTAATATAGGGTCTTTGATTCCAAGCAGAGTAGTAGAGATAAGGTAGAGAAGCAAATTAAGAGAATTAACACCCGATGTTTCTTCGTTAACATCGGGTGTTTTTTGTTTTTTTAGGTGTTTTTTTAGTATTTTAGTTATCCACAATTGTATTCTTGACAGGGGTTTATATACAAGGGAAAATGATATAATATCGGTTAATCTATCGGATATCAAATAGTTATTATAGCTTGGGAACTATGGAAAATCAGCAAAAAGGAAAAGATAAAGAATATATATCTCTACAAGATGCAACAAAACTCTGCAGTTATTCGCAAGAGTATTTATCATTGAGAGCTCGCCACGGAAAATTAAGATCAGTTAAATTTGGAAGAAATTGGGTGACGACAAAAGAATGGCTGGAAGAATATCTTCACCATAATGGCAATGGCAATGGCCATAGTAATGTCAAAAAAATAATTGAAATTTCCGTGCCGGAAAATCTTCCGGTAGGCGAGCCGATTTTTCTCAAAGAATTATATCAGCCCGATTATGGGCAAGTTAAAAAATTAGATTTCGGAAATTTAAGGCCGTTATTTGCCGCAGTTTTGGCTTTTGTTTTACTGATAGGAACCGGAGTTTTCGGCAAGGAAAATCTGAAGGATATTTATAAAGAAATTTCTCCGGTTGTTTCTCAACTTGCGATTGATTCTGGAATTTATGAAATCGCACACGGGATTTCCGAAATCCGCAGCTTGAACTTCCCGGAGGTAAACGCCGCACATCTTCGGGAGGTGATTGCGGATTTTGGTTTGCGTGCGATATCCATGATTTCCGAGCAGAAAATTTTAGTTGGAAATGTATCCGTGAGCATAGGTGAAACAACAAAAGCAAGCGGAGCTTTTCTTCGTGATTACAGTAATTGGATAGCGAAGAAAACCACCGGCAATTTTTTAGTTAAAGGTTTAGCAAAAAATTATTCCAAAGTTGATCAAGTCCTAAAGGAAAGATTAGCAAGAGATTTTAAATCACTCAGTTTGAATTCCCAAAAATTAAACGAGGAAATTTCCAAAAGGATTGAAGATATTTCAGAAAAATATTTCACCTTGAATTATTCGCTTGAAAAAAAGATTGTTTCCAGCGGCCAGAATATAAAGAGAAGCTCTTCGGCTGCTGGCAATTTTGTTAATGAAAAAATTTCCGAAGTCCCTCGGTTTATTTCCCAAACTTTCGAGAAGGCCTATCAATCCATCACTTCTCCTATAAGGAAAATTATTCCCGGAAGAGGCCTTTTTGCAGACAAAGAAGAGTTTGAAAAATTAAAATCAAAAATGGAGGGTTTTGAAAAACAGCCAGTGGTTATTAAAAGAGTTGAGATTGAAAAAGTAGTGGAACCCGTGAAGGAAATCACCAGAGAAATTGAGCATGTGCAAAAAATCACTAAAGTTGAGGAGGAGGCCTTGAAAAAAGTGAGAGGCGACATTGAATATCTGCAATCAGAAATCGGCAAGCGGCTTTACGCGCCGGGGGGAGTAGTGTCTCAAACCATTTATGTCAAAGAGCCGATTCAGTCGCCAAAAATTTATCAGGAAAACGGGGAAATTGTTTTACAGACAAGAGGGTCGGGGAACGTTATTCTATCAGCCGCTACCGGCTTGCAGATGTATGGCTCGCAGGTGGTCATTGATTCAACCAGCGTTCTCAACCCAATGGTTTATATCGCCGACCAGACAAGGATTGACGGCCCCGTTACTGCCCAAACTATTACTTTAAGCCCGCCGTCAAATTTCACCGGCTCTGTTTTAAGCGTTGGCGGGACCGACGGTTCTAAATTTTGGGTTAATCAAGACGGCTCTGCCACCTTGCTTGGCAATTTTACTATTACCGGCGGCATCCCGGTAACCGGCAATCAAACCTATACCGGTTCAATGACGATTTCCACATCTTCAGCTTCAGCCGCTTTGACAGTCACTCAATCAGGCGCTGGGCCGATCTTTAATTTCACTTCTACGGGTTCGGGAGTTGCCAACAATCTTGGCGTAATTTCAGGAGCTACCACAGGCGCAGTTTTAGCGGTAAGCCAGACAGGCACAGGCCTTGTTATTGACGCTACCGGGGCTATACGGCTATCTGAAGCTGGTTTAAGCATCCCCGGCAAAGTGGCCGATGACTTGCTTTTCGCCACTTATTTCAACAGCCAATCTTTAACTGGCAGCAGGGGGCAGTTGGCTGTTTATTCTGATTCCGATAATGTCCCGACTTTCCAGTTGGTTGATGACAGCTCAGGCATAGCCCCGGGAGGCAGGGGATTATTATTTTCATATTCCGGAGAAACACTTTATTACCCGGCTTCAGGCAATATTGGGGCTGCCACCGGCACTATTTCTTTTTGGTATTCTCCTGATTTTGGCTATTCTACAACTACCAATAAGTATCTTTTTGAAACCCAGAACCATTTAAGAATTATTTATAACGGCTCTGCTCAGAAATTCGTTGCTCAGGCCTACGATGGAGCTGATTGGAGTACCAGCACAGCCACTTCTTCTGCCCAGACCTTTTCTGCCGATAATTGGATCCATATTGCTGTGGCTTTTGCCGCCAGCTCTTCTACCGCTCCAATCACCATATACGTGAACAATCAGGCGGTATCCGATACCGATATCTGGACCCCACAATCCTTACCGATATATATGTATATCGGATCAGACAGTTCTGGAACCAACCAAGCGCAAGGCCTAATTACTGATTTTGCTATTTTTGACCGTGTTTTGACCCAGCAGGAGATTCAGCAGATTTACCACCTAAAGCGGCCGATTGAAGACTATGCCAGCAGTCTTAGCGGTTCTTCAGCTTCCCAATACGCCAGAGTTATTACTGTAGCCAAATGGGGTGGGGATTACAATACCATTACGGGCGCTTTAAATTCTATAATCGACAACGCAGCCGGCTCTCCTTACTTAGTTCAAGTTATGCCCGGCACCTATTCAGAGCAAGTTACGATGAAGGATTATGTTGATATTATTGCTCCGGGCGGGCCCGAGGTCACTAAAATACAGCAAACTACCGCCACTACTACAATTACTGCTTCTTATTCTTTATTGCAGGGTTTTACCGTTGAGAAGACGACTGACAATGCCAATGCTATTATTGCCGTAAGCTCTACTTCAGCAGTTAATGGCCGCTTGGAGGATCTTAAAATTATCGGCGCGGGAACTGCCAGCCAAATCGGTGTTTTTATCGGCAATAGCGCGACTACCACTTTAAATCAGTTGAGATTTTCTACGTTGAATACCGGCATTAAGCAAACGGGAGCGGCCACCACCACCTTAACTTACTCTGAAATTTCAGCTACTACCGATATTGATCTTGACGCTGGAATTGTAAATTCAGCTTTTAATAATTTAAAAGGAACTACTAATTTTGACATAGCTTCCGGCGCTACAATTAATTCATATAAAGACACATATGCTAAGGTCACGAATAGTGGAACTTTCAACCAAAAAGATTATGAAAGAAACGACGCTGTGACCGGCTTGACCGTTAAACAATCTGGCTCGGGTAGAATTTTCTTGGCGACTTCCACTTCGTCAATGACTTCTGCCGCTTTTCAAATTACCAACCTCGGGTCTGGCAATGCTTTTGTTGTTGAAGATTCAGACACCGACGCTACTCCATTTATTATCGATGCTTCCGGCAATGTGGCAATCGGCACAACAACAGCAAGATATTTAGTTGACGTCTGGGGCGACTTAGCAGTGGGCACAAGTACCGATTACAATACGCCAGCTCTTTACGTTAACACCGGTGATAGCGCAAATTATGTAGGCGTAGCTTCCAGCACTCCAAGCGCTGCCTTCGCAGTACAAGGCGGTATTGTTGGTTCTGGCAATGTTAATTTTTACGGAGCAGCAGCCACCACCACAATCGGCGGAGGATTAGTCGTGGGCACCAACACTCTCTGGGCTCCGACCGGAGGCAATGTCGGCATCGCCACTACTTCTCCCCGCTACAAGCTTGATGTTTGGGGTGACTTAGCAGTCGGCACAAGCACAGCCACTAATATTCCAGTTTTGTATGTTGATTCTGGCACTGGTTATGGGTCAGTAGGAATCGGCACCACTACTTCCATGGGATTATTTAACGTAGGAACATCAACATCGGCTTTCGTCGTTACCAATGCCGGTCTTGTCGGCGTCAATACAACCACTCCTCGTTTTACATTGGATGTTAATGGGACAATCGGCGGAATTGCTTCTAATCTTACCCTCGCAAGAATTAGCGGTTCTACTTATTCAACTGTCCAAGACATGCAGACGCAGTTCCACTCCTCTGGCTGGGTCAGCGGGGGGACTATCACCGATAACGGCGATGGCACGATTAGCATCACAGCTGGAACTGGCTGGATTCGCGACGGCGCTTCTGCCACCTCAACTCTTTATTTCTTTGATTGGCCGGCTTTGGCAAGCCAGGCGATTGCAGACGGAGCCGAAAGATTTATACTTGTGAATTATAATTCCGGCGCTCCTAACGTGACTTTATCGGCTACTGAAACTTGGGATAGGTATACAAGTTTTCCCATTGGCTATGCGGTGAGAGACGGTTCGACTATCCATGTTACATATCAGAGAATGCAGGTCGGCGATCATGCTTCGTCAATGGTCAGCAGGATGTGGGAGACAGACCATGTTGAAAGAGATAATTTCAATGGCGGTTTGGTCATAGGCGAAGCTACGGGCAGAAAAATAACAGTAACTGCGGGAACTTTATGGATGGGACTTAGCGATTACGCCATTGCAGCGATAGATACTTCCGGTTCCAATACTTTTGACAGGTATTACAGAAATGGAGCCGGCGGCTGGACCAAGCAATCAGCCACAACTACTTGGGATAACATTCGTTATGACGACGGCACGGGAACTATCGCCACAATGACCGACGCTTATTATTCCGCCCAATATTTCTATCTTGAAACAGACGGAGAGTTGGCCTCTGTCTATGGCCAGAACCAATATACTACATTGGGAGCTGCCGAAGACGATACTGCTCCGGGCACTATTCCCATAAGGCTTCAAAAACAATCTATTTTAATAGGCAGAATAGTTTTTCAAAAAAATTCAACTGCGGCCTCCAGCACAGAGAGCGCGTTTAGCACAACATTCGCCGGATCTCAAGTAACTGATCACGGCAATTTGGCTGGGCTTTCCGACGACGATCATACTCAATACGCTCTTTTAGCCGGCAGGGCCGGAGGCCAGTCGCTCATTGGCGGAATCAACGCCAATAATGCTTTGAATCTTCAGGTAAACAGCGCAACTTC
>JACPLM010000011.1:0-10813 GCA_016186525.1 Candidatus Nealsoniibacteriota bacterium
GCCGAAATGGAAGGAAAGAGGTATCCGTGATATCAAAAAAGCTATTAAATTTGCGAAAGAGTATAAATGGTCAAGTTTTTATGATTATTTGGGAAAACCTAATTTCTCATCAGTAACCGACAGAGAATTTATATTAGAAACTATGGGCGAAAAGAGGGAGTGCGAAGAATTCATTGAAGATTATCTTAAATATAGGGGAAAAGTAAGGGAATTTCCCGGATTATTCTTAGAATAAAAAAGTGGGCGGAAACCCGACGTCCGCCCACTTTTTCTATATGAAAAAAGAAGATAATAAAATTTTTGATGTGGCGGTGATTGGCGGGGGGCCGGCCGGGATGATGGCGGCCGGCAGAGCCGGAGAATTGGGAGCTAAAGTTATTCTTTTGGAGAAAAATCATTCTCTTGGCAGAAAGCTTTTAATTACCGGAAAAGGCAGAATTCCAAAGAATTAGTTAAAAAATATGGCAGGGAAGGAGATTTTCTTTTGCATGCCTTATCTGTCTTCGGTCCGAAAGAGACCGTTGATTTTTTTGAAAAGAGGGGATTGGGAATGAAAGTAGAAAGAGGGAAAAGGATTTTTCCTGAAACAGATTCTGCCAGAGACGTTCTTGATATTTTAGTTAGATATTTAAAGGAAAATAAAGTGAAAGTGATAACTGATACAGAAGTGCAAGAAGTAATAAAGGATAATAATCGAGTTTCAGAGATTATTTTAAAAAATGGTCGGAAACCCGACGTCCGACCAATTTTGGCTAAAAGTTATATTTTAGCTACAGGGGGCAAAGCTTATCCGGGCACGGGATCTACCGGCGATGGTTATTGCTGGGCCGAAAAATTGGGCCATAGCGTGGACGCGTTAAGACCAGCTTTAGTGCCGGTAAAAATAAAAGAAGATTGGCCGAAAAAGCTCCAGGGGTTATCTTTGAAAAATGCAGAATTAACGGTTTTCCAAAATGGCAAGAGAAAAAACAGCCGGTTTGGCGAGCTTATTTTCACGCATTTTGGGTTATCCGGCCCCATTGTCTTGGATTTATCCGGTTATATCGGGGAAATACTGAACCCTTCGGCTGGCTCAGGGCAGGCAGGCGAAGTTAAGCTTTTTCTTGATTTAAAGCCTGCTTTAGACGAGCAGACTCTTGATAAAAGAATTCAGTCGGATTTCATAAAATATACTAATAAATTTTTAAAGAATTCTCTGGATGATTTGCTGCCTCAGAAGTTTATTCCGGTCATTATCGAATCATCGAAAATAGATCCTCTTAAAGAAGTTAATCTAATAACTAAAGAAGAGAGAAAAAGATTGGTAAAACTCTTAAAATCTCTGGAAATGACAGTTGATTCTCTTTTAGGTTTCGGATTTGCCATAGTCACTTTGGGAGGAGTTTTGCTGCGCGAGATAGATTCAAAAACCATGAAATCAAAACTAATTGATAACTTATTTTTTGCAGGCGAAATAATAAACTTGCACGGCCCTACCGGCGGCTATAATCTACAAATTTGCTGGAGCACCGGTTATTTAGCCGGCCAGAGCGCGGTTAATTTGAAAATAAAACAGAATTAAAAGAAGGTTCGGATTTTTCTGTCATTGACAATATTAGGCGATGTGTTAATATTTTTTAGTCGAGAGTCCCTTGAAAATAGAAAAAAGGAGGCACGAGATGCAGTTCGAGTTGAGATTGGGCCAACAGTATCTGCCGATTACCGAAGAGGCAGAGGTCACTTTTTTACTCCGCTTGCTGCGGGATAGTCAGAAGCAAGCAGCAGAATTTCCGATAGATATCAGGCAGGTTTTAGATCGCTCCGGTTCTATGAGCGAGCCGGCTGACGGAGGACTGACAAAGATTGAGGCCTTAAAAGCAGCAGTCAAGCAGTCCCTTGAGCTTTTGCGCCAAGGAAAAGATCGGCTTTGCATTGTAGTTTTTGACGATGAAATGCAGGTGATACTTGATCCGACGGTTGTAAGCGATATTAACGCAATCAAAAGGCTGATTGGCGGCATAGATACAGGCAATACAACTCATCTTTCCAGTCCATTGAGATATGCCATTGATGTCGGTCCGATGAAAGACGCTTTGCCCAAGATTATTATTTTCACCGACGGCCTTGTCAATACTCCCAGCGAAGATTTAGAAGAAAAAGCTTGTTATGATTTGGCTCGCCAAGCCAACAAAATGGGAACACCCCTTGCTATTTTCGGCACGGGTACTGCCTATAATGAAAGATTTCTCAAGAGAATGGCCGAACTTGCCGGACGCGGCTCTTATTTTGAGCACGTCAAGCAGGTCGGCGCTATGAGACTTCGTCTGGAAGACGATCTGGAAAACCTTAAAAGCGTTCAGGATCGCGATGTGCGAGTAATTATTCAAGCCGAGCCGCCTGCGGAAATTCTTGAAGCGTTCAAGTATGTTCCCCAGCAGCAGAATTTGCCGGTTTCCGGAAAAGCAGTTCAAGATGAATTCCCGGGGCTTGATATTCGCGGACAAGCATATCTTATTAAAACCAAGGTTCGCACCGGGAATGCGGTTGGCGATTTCAAGGTAGCTGTTATTACGGTAAATTGGCAGAGCCCTGCAGGCAATGTGTCTAAAACCTTTGATGTTGCTGTCAATTTCACCAGTGATGAAAACTTGCTTTCTCCTATTGATAAGACAGTAAGGAATACCGTTTTGAATACCGCAGCGGTAGAAGCGACTTTGGCCGGGCAATTCCCTCGGGCTCAAACTCTTTTTGAAACAAGCGGCAATCAAGATATGGCTGAAAAAGTGAAGACGCTGGGCAATGGCGACGAGGATAAAAAAAGGACCTTGAGAACTGCCACGGTAACAGATGCTAATAAAGGCATAACTGGCAAAAAGGGAGGCAAATAAAAATGGCCGGAGAAGTTGAGTGCAAAGCATGTATGACAAAAAATAAGCCGGGAGCAATCCTGTGCGAGAATTGCGGCGACCCGTTGGAGGTCCAAGTTGGAACCGGTGTTGCTATGGCCGTTTCTCCTACGCCGGTTGCTGCGGCTTCCGGCATTCAAGGAAGAGCGTGTGTTTTAGTGCAAGGCGGCAGCAAAGTAGCTGATAAAGAATTTGAACGGAGAATGGGACGCTTGTATCTCAAAGCCACCGGCAGCGCCAAAACTCTGATTCGGCCTGCAGGCAAAACCGATTGGCAGGAAGTCAAGAAAGACGAAGAAGTTGAATTGGCAATTACCGCTCGTTTCCGTTTTGGAGGGAGCGAAGGGTACGTGATTTTCGAAGTAGTCTAACAAGAAAGGGGCGCAGTGGTAATACCTTGCGTCCCTTTAATTATTTTAGGAGGTGAAAGATGAGGTACGCTGTCATATCCGATATCCATGGGAACTTGGAGGCATTGAAAAAAGTTTTAAGATCGATAAAAAAGAATAAAGTTGATGAAATATTATGCCTGGGAGATATCGTTGGCTATGGCCCCAATCCCAATGAATGCGTTGAGAGAATAAGGAAGATGGATATAAAAGCCGTTGCCGGCAATCATGAATATGCGCTTGCAGATGAATCCTTGCTCGAATGCTTTAATCCAATAGCTAAAGAAGCGGCTTTATGGACAAAAGGAACTCTGAAACCGGAAAACCTAAAATATTTAGCTTGCCTGCCCTTTACAGCCAAACTGCCAGATATTCTGTTAGTCCACGGTTCTCCAATCGGGCCGCGCAGTTTCGACTACATTTTAAATGTGATTGAAGCCATGAGTCAGTTTCACGGATTTGAAGAAAGAATATGCTTTATCGGCCATTCGCATGCGCCGATGATTTTTTCAAGCGATGGAGATGTTTTCAGAAAAAGCGTTTCCTTGCAGGAAGGCAATAGATACATTATCAATGTCGGCAGCGTAGGCCAGCCGAGGGATGGCAATTCTTTGGCTTGTTACGGAATTTTAGACACCTGCAATTTGACATTTTCTTTCATCAGAGTAGATTATAATTCGAGAAAGACAGCAAAGAAAATAATCAACGCCGGATTGCCTGTCTTTTTAGCCGAACGGCTGCTTGAAGGGAGGTGATGTTCTTTGAAAGTTTACCAATATGAGTTCGATAAGCCATTCCGCGAAGGAGGCATGGGCAGGATATATATCGGCAAGCATGTCCTTTTGCAAGAAGAAGTTGTAATTAAAGAGTTGATTTTGAAGGGCCCGGAAGCGGAACAGCAATTTTTAGAAGAGGCAAAAATACTTTACCGGCATATCAGGCATTCTTCTTTCCCGGCCGTGAAAGATTATTTCGTTTATCAGGGGCGCCATTTCCTGGTGATGGATTATATCCGTGGAAAATCAATGCAGGATTTCATTGATTTGGGAAGACCGTTCAATGAAGATTCCATTTGCTGGATTTTAGACAGGATTTTAGCCGGTTTAGCTTATTTGCACCGCATGGGCATTGTCCATCGGGACATTAAGCCGGGCAATATCATCCTTAATTTGGGAGAACACCGCGCCGTTTTAGTTGATTTCGGAATTGCCAAGAATAAAGTTGCTGTCCCCGAAAAACAAGAAGGAGGGAAACTAACATACACCAGGCACTTTGCTTCTCCCGAGCAATACCGCGGCGAAGCCTGCACGGTAGCCAGCGATATTTATAGCTTGGGAGCAACCGCTTATTACGCTTTGACGAATGTGTTGCCGCCAGAAGCTATCAAGTTGAAATCAGACAGAAATCTAAAGCCGCCCCATGAGATTGACAACACGATTCATCCCCAATTATCAGCAGCTGTGATGAAAGCCATGAAGTTGAACCCGGTTGAAAGATTTAAGTCAGCCGGAGAAATGCAGGATATTTTATTCCAAATAAGAACAACCTGCGTTAATCCGGATTGGAAACCCCATGGAGCCTAAAAAGGAAAAGGAGGGCAAACCCAGATGAGTTATTCAGATGAGAGTTACCGTAGGACACCGACGAGATCGGGCGGATCTTTTTTCAAACCCACGCCTGTGCCGCCTGCGCCGCCGCCTGCTGCCAGCTCAAAGCCGCCGACAAGGAGAGCATCGCAAGCAAGGCCATTGAGCGTCAAAATAGAAAAGCCAAAAGGCAAGATAAACCTTGTTTTTGCTTCCGATGTTACCGGCAGTATGGGCGGATTCCGCAGAAATGTCAGAGAGAAAATGGAGTATTTCTGCGACGAAATTAAGAATCTTTTACCGGAATTAGTTGGCGATATGGAAATTTCTTTTGTGGGAGTTGGAGATCACTGTGATGGAAGCGGGCTGCTTCAACCAACTGCTTTTTCCGCTGACGTTGCCGTTCTGAAAGATAATATCGGGAGCATCGTTGATACCCATGGCGGGGATACTCCCGAGGCCTACGAGTGCCTGTTTAAAGCAATGAACAGCTGGGATATTGAAGGCACAAACACCGTGCTTATTCTGGTAGGAGATTCCGTGCCCCACGGGATAGGATGCGTCGGAGATGACGGCTGTCCCGACGGAGTCAATTGGAAAACCGAACTCGATGCCTTAAAGAAGAAACTGAAAGCATTTTACCTGATAAGCTGCAGCGGTTATGCCAGCATCAATAGGCTGCAGCAGCAGATGGTGGAAGATAAAGAGCATCTTATTGAGTTGGGAGGGAATTTTACGCGTCTGACCAATATCGTGCATGGTATTATCGCCAAGGAAGTCGGCGAGGTTGATAAATATTTGGCGCATTTGGCGCAAACCCGCGGTTCAGCCCGGGCAAATGAGGTAGCAACCCTGCTTAAGACACAGCAGACCAAGCAATAAATAAGCAAAGCCCTGTTGACAACAACGGGGCTTTTTGTTATAATTTTTTGGACATTAGTTCATTAAAAAGGAGAAGAAATGGAAAATAAAAAACCTCGCGATTTCGGATTTGCCCGAGTCGGTTTGGCTGTACCAAAACTTAAAGTAGCCGACCCGGCTTTTAATTCGGGACAGATACTTTTATTGATTGAAAAAGCTAAAAAAGAAGATGTTGATGTTCTGTTGTTCCCGGAACTGTGCCTTACTTCTTATACTGCCGGAGATCTTTTCCACCAGCAAGTTTTGCTGGAAAAATCTCTGAAAGTTCTCCAAGAAATTATTGGAAAATCGAACGATAGAATGATTGTTGTTTTGGGTATGCCATTAGCTTGGGACAACCAAATTTTCAATTGCGCTGTAGTATTCCAAGGGAAGAAAATTCTTGGCGTCGTACCAAAAACATATATACCCGGCTATAAGGAATTCTACGAGAAGAGATGGTTTGCTTCAGCCAGAAGCGCCATTTCTAAAGAAATCGTGCTTTTGGGCAGAAGGGTTCCCTTTGGGAATGATATGATTTTTCAAGCGGCTAATTTCCAGAAGCTGGCCATCGGCGTTGAAATTTGCGAAGACCTTTGGCCGCCGATTCCTCAAAGTTCCTATCAGGCAATTGCCGGAGCAACATTATTGCTGAACTTATCAGCCAGCAACGAGCTTGTCGGCAAAGCGGATTATCGCAGAATGCTTGTCCAACAGCAATCTGCCCGCTGTATTGCCGCTTACGCTTACTGCGGAGCCGGAGTCGGCGAGTCAACGACTGATGTGGTTTTTGGCGGTCACGGCATTATTGCTGAAAACGGCGAAATATTAAAAGAATCCGTCAGATTCTGCAGAGAAAGCCAATTAGTAATTCGGGATATTGATTTTTCCAGGCTTCTTTTCTATCGGCAACAGACAACGAGCTTCGGGGATTCGGTTTTTGAGCTGAACCGCCATTTCAGGAAAATAAGTTTCAAATTGGGGCCGGAGAAATCCTATCTCTTGCAAAGAGAAATTTCACCTCATCCTTTTGTGCCGCAAGGCGCATCTCAAAAAGATAAAAGATGCGAAGAGATTTTTTCGATTCAGGTTGCCGGCTTAGCCAAGAAAATAGAAGAAAGCAGGGTGAAGAAGGTTTTAATTGGCGTTTCGGGCGGGCTTGATTCCGCCTTGGCTTTGCTGGTGGCTGTCAAAACATTTGAGACATTGGGTTTGAATAGAAAAGATATTTCAGCTGTAACCATGCCCGGCTTTGGAACTTCCCAACGGACGAAAGAAAATGCCATAAAACTGTGCAAGGCATTGGGAGTAAGTTTGCAGGAAATAGACATTAAAAATGGCTGCCTGCAGATGTATCAAGATATTGGCCACGATGTTAATATCCAGGACACGGTTTTTGAAAATGTTCAGGCCCGCTGCAGAACCAACCTTCTTTTCGCTATCGGCAATAAAGTTAAGGGATTAGTTTTAGGGACGGGAAACCTATCTGAAATTGCTCTCGGTTATTGCACTTTTGGCGGAGACCATCTGTCCCATTACAACGTGAATGGCTCTGTTCCAAAAACATTAATAAGATACTTGATTAGGTGGGTGGCCGAAACTCAATTTAACGCAGAAGCTCGTTTAACGCTTGAAGACATATTAGACACTCCGGTTTCCGCAGAATTAATTCCTGCCAAAGACGGCGTTATCAGCCAAAAGACAGAAGAAATTATCGGCCCTTATGAGCTTCAGGATTTTAATCTATATTATCTTGTTAAGTGGGGCATGACTCCCCAGAAGATTTTATTTTTAGCTCAATTAGCTTTCAAGGGAAAATATTCTGCTCAAGAACTCAAGCAATGGCTGATATTATTTATTGGAAGATTTTTTGCCAATCAATGGAAGCGTTCCTGTATGCCGGACGGTCCGAAAGTAGGTTCGGTAAGTTTATCGCCCAGAGGCGATTGGCGCATGCCTTCAGACGCTGAAGTTGCTGCTTGGCTTGAAGAAATAGAAAAGGAGGACAACAATGGTTGAAATAATAGGCGAAAATAAGTCCAAACTTGAGAGGTCCGGTAAATTCCAGCAGTGGCTTGACGAATTCGATAAAAAAACAGCCCGAGTTAAGACAATTGAAGAGGGGTGGTCTTTATGGAAAGGAAAGAACGGAGATGAATTAATTTTCGCTTTGCTTTTTGTTAAATGTCTTGATGAAAATGGCAGAGAAAAAGGAGATGTGGTTTTTTTCCGCAGCGATGCTGCAGCCGTTTTCTTGGTTATAAAAGATAAAGATACTGGCAAGAAATACGTGGTTTTGGTTGAACAGTTAAGAATACCCAGCGGCGGTAAATTATTGGAAATACCGGCGGGCAGCGTGGAAGAGCATGGTGGCTTTAAAGGAACAATTGTTAGGGAAGTTGGAGAGGAGGTTGGATTGTCAATTCCCGCTGAAGACTTTATTTTTTTGGGTTGGCACTATCCTTCGCCGGGAGCTTGCAACGAGAAAATAGCCCTGTATTACAGCGAAAGCGTTCTTAGCGGAGCGGATATTAAAAAATTGGAGGGCAAGTTGACTGGCACCCCTGGCGAATATACGAAAGTAAGGATTTATTTTTTAGAGGATTTTGAGAAATTGGGCATTCACGATGGTAAAACACTTTTGGCTTACGAGTTGTATCTCCGAAAAGGAGCGAAGTAATGGAAGGGCTTACGGCTGCATATATTGGAAGATTTCAGCCCTTTGGCAAACATCACCGAAAGTTAGTCCAATTCATTGATTCACGGCCGGATGTAAAAGGAATTGTTATCGTAAAAGGCGGTTCTCAGTGGAATGACAAAAATTATGATCCATATTCTTCTCCAGATAGAAATCCCTTCACAGCTGACGAATGCTGCGGCATGATCAATCTTTCTTTGAAAAGCCGGATTAAAAAACCCTACAAAATTGTCAGAGTAGCAGATACTAAGAGCAAGATGACCGATCCTCTTTGGAAAGAGTGGGTGGAGGCAGTTATTTTTGCTGTAGGCGATAGAGATTTCTTAGTTTATGTTAACGAGCCGCATACTGTTCGAGCGTTTGAAACGGCCGGTATCCAATGCAGATCGTTTTTGATAGAAAATCTCGGCCCAAGAGCTACTATAATCAGAGATAAAATCGCTTTTGAGCCGGAAGATGAATGGTCAAAATACGTTGACCCGGAAGTCGCCGGATATCTTAAAAGAATTAATGCTTCAGAAAGAGTTCGTCGTCTTCTATAGATAGTATAAAAAATAAAACCCCAAAGCGTTCACGCGATGGGGTTTTTGATTTGACTGTTATAAAAAATCGTGTTAATCTCTGTTGTCGAGCGTTCATTTACAAAAAGGAGGAATAGAGATGCCGTTAATGGTTGATCAGATTTTGGCAGCGGCTTTTCGCGACAGCGAAATTGCTTCCGTGGAATCTCTGAAAAAAGTCACTGAAACAAAAGAGGGATTCAAGGGCCTTTGCCTAGAGAAACAAAAGGAAACAGCTGATATTCTTGGTTTGGCTAATTTGGCCCTTTTGGATTTAGAGGAAGCGGCCCATTATTTTATTGAGAGCAGAAATAAGGAACGCTTGCGGTCGGTTTTCGAGCTTGCGTTGAGGCACGGAAGATACGCTTTGGTGAGATTTTTCCTTGAAAGAGGATTTCAAATCGGCGAGGAAAAAGACTACGTCGCATTTCTGAAAACAAAAGCCCTGCCTTATTTGCCATTGTATCGCGATAAGCAAGAGGGCTTTTCCATAGATGAAAGAGTCCTTGGTATGATAATTGACGATATTAAAGATCCGCGGGAAAAGGCGTTGTCAGAAACAGTTGAATTAATGGAAAAAGCCGGCAGCAGAAACTTAGTGAAAAAGTTTATTCTGGCCCACTACGCCAAGAACCCGTTATTAATTCAAAGATACGAAGGCGAGTTTAACGGGAATGCTTCGGGCGGGAGAGAGCGCATTCTGGAAGTTATGCAAGAATATTGCCTTAGCAATGGCCTGGGATTTGTCAGAGCTTTACAGGAGGGCGACAAAGACAATTATTTTCCATCGGTCGCTCACATTTTTCTTGTCCAAGATGGCAGAAGGAAACTTGTTTTGAAAGAGAATCTATTGCTTCATCAGGACTATTCCCGGTTGGACGGCTACAGCATGGAAAAAGAGATATTGGCAGTTGTCCGGCACAAGAATATTGTCAGATACCTCGGCAGTGTGGATATAAAAGGCATAGAGTTTCTTGCTTTGGAGTTTATGCCGGGGATTACCCTTGAAAGGTATGTTAAGCCGGATAATCTTTTGCCGCTTCAGAAAGTAATTGAGATCGTCATAACGCTGGCTGAAGTGATTGATTATCTTCATCAAAACAAGATAATTTCCATGGATGTTAAGGATAAGAACGTGATGTACGACGGAGAGAAAGCTGCTTTATTTGACTTCGGCGTTTCCCAAATCACTCAAAATCCGTTTATCGCTTCTTTGCTGACCACGCCCGAATATACAGCTCCGGAAATGGCTTTGAGCTTCAGGGCCTATCCCCAGACCGATATTTTCCAGCTGGGCATTCTTTTTTATAAGCTGCTGGTAGGTAAAAATCCTTTTGTCAGATACGATCTTTATGATTTCGCAGAAGACGAGGGGCATCGCGAATCTTGCATTATTAAATTTGTTTTGCCGATGCTTTTCAGGCCCTTGGACAAAAGCCCCAAAGTTTTACAGGAGAATCCGGCTATCGCCGAACTGCTGGAGAATATGCTGGATAAGGATTATCAAAAAAGGCCCGAACCCGGCGAAATTGTAGAAAAGTTAAGGGGGTTGTAAATGGAAGAGATTCTGGATTTTCTGCAGACGATTTATCCGATGAGATTGGACCCAAAAGACATACCGTCCAGTTTGCGCGGCTCTTTTGATAAGGCCATGAATAGATTTCAAAAACCGGAAGCTCTAAAAAATCTTGACAGGTCAAAAATAGGCATTTGCGAGGAAGTGGCTGATTTGACTTATCAGGTTTTGAAGCTTATTTGCTTAGAGCAAAAGATTTTAACCGAGGAGACCATCAGG
>JACPLM010000011.1:10829-25948 GCA_016186525.1 Candidatus Nealsoniibacteriota bacterium
ATCTAGAAAAGAACCATTATTACGATAACGACGGGAAATTAATTGGCCTTGACTATCGGGGCTTGGACCGCTTAAGCATTTCTTTGGTGCCGGAAGGCCTCGTGCGCGAACTGCGATGTCGGCTTCCGGATGTTGTATTCTCGCTCTATCAAGAAGACGGTTCGCGTATTGTCAGGGATTTCCTGGGCGGCCAGTTTGTCGCCTATATCTCCCGAATTTGGCGAGGGCATGCCATGGGCGGACTGCAAGCGGCTGAACACATGAGAAACACAAAAATTCCTGAAGAGATGCGGGAGCTTATTGAAGCTTTAATAAAAAGCAGCGATAATTTAACCGGACATAATTTGATAGAAGACGTGAAGCTGAACTTGAGTTTAGCCAATGATTTGGTCAATTTTACTCAATATGTTATAGGGCATGGGGACGCCAGTCTGTTATTGGCTCACCTTGCCGTAATCATAAATAAGAAAATCAAGAAACCGGTTACAGTGGAAGATACCCTGCATCTGATGTTTCTAAAAATGAAAGGCCGGCAGGAGCTTGATTTCATGGGGGTTCCCGAGCAAACGATGAGATATATATGTAAGCCCGCGGAATACCTCATTGAAGCTGATATGTTCTTTTGATTAAGAGAAAGGCATCGGAAATTCCGGTGCCTTTTAGTTTGGTCGGAAACCCGACGTCCGACCAATTTTCTTTGACGGGGGGCGTAAAATGTGTTAGTGTTCAGCGTCAGGAGGAGAGAATGAAAAGAGCATTGTACATCGGGAAGTTCCAGCCCTTTCACATTGGACATTTAGAGATTGTCAAAAATATGGATAGGGCGCCGGATATTGACGAAATTGTTATTGCCGTCGGCTCTTCGCAATGGAGCTGGCAAAATAGGGACCCTGAACGTTTTTGGCTGGACAATATGTTCACCATTGACGAAAGGGTGTCTATTATTGAAAGTTCTTTGCGGGGAAGAATAAAGAAAAAATTTTACATTGTGCCGATTTTTGATTTTCTGCCAAAGTGGGATAAAAATACAACTTCAAAATGGTTTAACGGCATAAGAACGCGCTGCCCCGAATTTCATGTTCTATACAGCAACAGGAGAAAAGCGATAAAGCTTTTTTCCGAAGCTGGCTGCGAGGCAAGGCCAAATCCCTTAAAGTACGAATTTTCAGCTACGATAGTGCGGGAAAAAATGGCATTAGGAGACACTTGGCAGTATTTAGTGGCTCCGGAAGCCGCCCGCATTATTGAAGGGCTGGACGGAGAAAAAAGAGCAGCTGAATTATTCGCTAAGGTAGATATTCATCCGGAGGATTACCCCGGCCTTGCTTGGGAATGGCGGACTTTTGAGAGGATAAGCCAGCAAGACCTTAAGAGAATTCTTGCTTTGCCTGTTTTCCGCGATGAAGAGATTTGCGACCAATATCTTTTTTCTCTATTGAGAACCAGCGTAAATTTCAAACTCAGAAAAGGCGGATTTAAGATAAAAAAGTTAATGGCGAGATTGGATAGCGGCCTTGAGGCCTGGGCATCTTTTGCCGCGGATTTCCCGGCAGAAAGAGACTGGTTTCTTGGCGGCTGCAAGGATATAAAGTTACCTGTGCCCCAAGATTTGCCGGAAATGGTTACCAAAGGCGATCTTTTGGCAAAAGTGCAGGCAGGCCCTAACCCATATTTATTCCCTTTATCTATCAGCAAGAAAAGGTTCATGCGGCTTTTTGAAGAGGCGGGAATTCGCTGCGGAGTGGACGCGAGTGTTTTTAATATGAAGGGGAGAGAGGTGGTTACGGTTGGCTTGGAGGCAGAGGATAAAAAAGACGTTGAGGCGGTTCTTAAGATGCTGGGTTTGGAAAAATATCCTGCGATGAACTATATGCAGTTTCTGGAAAGATTTGTTTGCAAGGAGGCAGGCGACGATGTCTGGAAAAGGCTTTAAAGGTCTTTGGCAAAAAGTAATCGGCGCCAATAAAGGCCCTAAGATAATTTGCACTTTAGGAACTACCACTGACGACGAAAGCGTTCTGCGGCAAATGATAGAATACGGCATGGCTGCAGCCAGAATCAATACAGCTTACGCTACGATACCGGAATACAAAAAGAGGATTGAAGCTGTGCGCCGGCTGGCGAAAATTCCGATTATTCTTGATTTGAAAGGGTCGCAAATCCGGCTTTTAACTAATAATCGCTACAGCATCGAGCCGGGAGAAGAATTTTCAGTCGGTTTCAAAGCAGGAGACATTTCTTTCAATTATGACTTTTTTGAAGACATATCTCCGGGAGACATTATCCTGTTTGAAAACGGCACCATAAAAACCGTAGTGGCCGAGAAAAAGAATCGCTATTTGGCGCTAAGAGTGATTGAAGCCGGCGAAGGCCGCTTAAGAAATCATATGGGAGTCAATATCCCCGGCAAGGTTTTTCGAAACATTCCGTTGCTTTCCGAAAAAGATATGGAAGTTATTGATTTTGCCCTCAAGGAAAAGATAGAGTATTTGGCAATTTCTTTTGTCAGGAAGAGCGAAGACGTCTTTAATCTAGCGGATAGATTGGCTGGCGGTAATCCTCCCCGCATTATCATCAAGATAGAGGATCCGGTAGGAGCGAAAAATCTGCAGCAGATTATAAGAGAATCGAGAAATCGCAGTATAGAGTTGATTGTTATGATCGGCCGAGGCGACTTATTCGTTGAGGCCCCAAAGCATCGCCTGCCTTTTATACAGAAAGAAATAATCAAAATATGCAAAGAGTTGAGTACCGAAGTAATTGTGGCGACCGGGCTTCTGGAATCAATGCAGTTTAACCCGTACCCCACAAGATCTGAAGTTTGCGACACAGCTAATGCCGTATTTGACGGAGCTGACTGGCTAATGTTGTCAGCAGAAACATCAAACAGCAGCTATCCGGCAGAGGCGGTCAAAATGTTGAAAAGCGTTATTGAGGGGTGTCAGGAATATTTGAAGCGACAATGATAAAAATAAAAAAGCGGGCGAGATTTTCGCGCCGCTTTTCTTATTAATAGGCTTGAAATGTCAATGGTTTTGGGTGTATAATATTTTGTTATAGAAAGGAGAGCGGAATTGAAGCTAAAAATGGAATCGGAAAGAAAGTTTTTGGTCAAGAAAATGCCAAGAAGCTATCTGAAAAATAGGAGCAAGGAAATTACCCAGTGGTATATCTGTCTGGATCCGCCAATTAGAGTGAGAGTTGAGGATTTTGAGGATTGCTGTTTGACAATTAAAACGGACGGAGAAATAAGAGAGGGTTACAAGAAAAGATCGGAGCTGAACGGGGAAATTCCCAAGGATGCCGCTTTTAATCTTGCCGCGTTCAGGAAGCATAATAAAATCCGCAAAACGAGATATCTTATCGGAGTTTTGGATCTTGATGTTTTTCTCGCTCAGCTGAAAGGTTTAGTTTTGCTGGAGTTTGAGAGGGAATCAGACAACGATGCTTTTGAAATGCCGGCAGATATTTTAGCCGAGGAAGTGACATGCGACGAAAGGTTTGAAAATCAAAATTTAATTAAACTGGATTGCATCCCGGAAGAATGGAGATGCGAAATTATTTAAAAAAACCTCGGTTTGAACCGGGGTTTTTATTTTAATTGATCAGCGAACACCGAGCGTTGACCCTAAGTATTCGATATTCTTGGGTCTGACGATGACTTTTTTCTCTTTACTCTGCGCAATGTACCCGGCACGGAGCGCGCCGAGATTCAGCGAAGTTGCGATTCGCAGAACTGCGCCAATATCCGCTTCCGGCACGTAAAGCGCAAAACCTGCGCCCATATTGAGATTGCCGTATGCCTCTGTGTCATCTAGCGGGCCGTGTTTCTGTAAAAATTCAAAAATTGGGAGCTGTTTTGGCAGGCGTTCGATAACGTAAGCGAACTGTTGCGTTGCGCGCATTAACTTGCGCCAGCCATGCCCCGTGATGTTCACTGCGTAATGGATATTGACACCGCAATTGAGGCAATCTTCGACTAGTGCGACGTAAATATGCGTAGGATCGAGCAGGGTTTCGCCATATGTTCGTCCATCGTCGAGCCGAGTTAGATAACCGTTAGGCAAAGCGCTTAACTTAAACCGCTCCGGTAAAAGAAGATGCGCTATTCGCCGCCAAAAAATATCTTTCCGTTCACTAATTTCCCGAGCTATCGTGAGGCCGTTGGCATGAATTCCGGAACTTTCAATGAAAACAATAGCGTCTCCGTCTTTGATGTTATTCGCCGCGATGAGCCGTTCTTTCGGCTTCACGAGGCCCATCGCCGAACCGGAAAGAACAACTGTCTCTGGCGCGACAATGCCTTTGAGTGTCGGTGTTTCACCGCCACCCCACACGCAGCGCGCTAAGTTACAAGCTTTTTTCCAGCCCTCAACGAGATCTCGGCAACGATTCTCGTCGTTAAACCAGCCCGAGTCACCGACGGCAAGGTGCATTGCCACCGAGAGGGGAAGCGCGCCGAGTGTTATCATGTCGTTCACTATCATGGCCACTGCGTCCTGCGCGATGTGTTCGTAATATGATTTGCCAGTGAGGCGATACATCGCGTCGGCGACGAGGTTCTTGGTGCCAAGGCCCTCCTCGACATGCGCGAGATAGCTTTTCGCCGCCTCGACGAGATAGACGCTTTCTCCCCGGCTCATCTCCGCTTCGCGGAATTCGCCATTATTGAGACGATTAATGTTTGCGGCCGTTTCCTTGCCAGCAAGTTGCGCTATACGCTTAAACGGGTCCATTGCATTATAGTCAACACCCACTCCTGTATACGTCATCTTTTCTGTCATGCTCTTTTTCCCTCTTAACGTATTTTTATTCTCATCTCGTAAATTACAGAAAATTGAAAAAAAAGCAAGATGATTTGAAGGAATAAAAAATTATTGTATAATAGAATAATGAAACTCAAAAAGATTTATATGGGAGCCGATCACGCCGGTTTTGAGTTGAAAGAAAAACTTAAAAAATATTTTGATAAAAATCGAATTTCTTACGAAGATTTGGGAACTAATTCTGAAGAATCTGTTGATTATCCGGACTATGCCTTGGCCGTTGCCCAGAAGGTTTCAAAGAATAAAAATGCAAAAGGAATTTTAATCTGCGGCACGGGCACCGGCATGGCTATCGCCGCCAACAAAGTCAAAGGAATCAGGGCGGTGGCAGCTTATGATAAGTATTCTGCAGAAATGTCCAGGCGAGACAATGATGCCAACGTCTTAGGATTAAGGGGAAGATTTTTCCCTTTTGAGAAAATAAAAAAAATTGTTGATATTTGGCTGGAAACACCCTTTAGCCAAAAGGCCAGGCACAAAAGGAGGATAAATAAGATTAAGAGATTTGAGAACCATGGAAGTTAAGATTATTCCGGCGATTATTGCTAAATCTCAAAAAGAGTTGGAGGAGAAAATAGGCTCGGTGAAGGATTACGTTGAGCGTATTCAGTTAGACATTATGGACGGTATTTTTGTCGCCAATGAATCACTTAATTTCGATTTTAAGTTGCCCGAAACAGATTGCGAGTTTGAAGCCCATCTAATGTTAGAAAATCCGGATAATTGGGTGAATAAAAATTGGCAAAAAGCTGATACGTTTCTGATTCCGATTGAATCATGCGCAAAACCCAAAGAATTCATTAAATTTTTCAAGAACAAAGAAAAGAAGATAGGTTTTGCCCTAAATCCAGAAACGCCTTTGGAGGAGATAAAAGATTATTTGAATGAGATTGACCAAGTTTTAATTATGACTGTTAATCCCGGATTTTACGGAGCTGAATTTTTGCCGGAAACCTTGGAAAAAGTAAGACAATTGAGAAAATTAAAACCGGATTTAGATATAGAAGTTGATGGTGGAATAAATCCAGAAACTATTGGTGAGGCGGTCAAGGCGGGGGCCAATCTCTTAGTTTCCGGCTCCTACATTATGAATTCCCAAAATCCTAAAGAAGCGATAGAAACATTATATAATCTTATAGAAGTGGTAGAATAAGAAAAGAAGATTAATTTATGGAGAAAAAAGAGAATAACTACGCTTTTATTGATAGTCAGAATTTAAATTTGGGTGTAAAAAGTCGAGGTTGGAGTTTAAATTTTTCTAGATTCAGGCAATTCCTAAAAGATAAATACCATATTCAGAAAGCATATCTTTTCATCGGTTTTGTGCCAGGAAATCAAATACTCTATACTGAATTGCAAAAAGCAGATTATATTTGTATTTTTAAGCCGACTTTAGAGATAAAAGAGAACGGCAAATTAAGGGTTAAGGGTAATGTAGATGCTGAATTAGTTTTGCACACTATGATTGAATATCAGAATTATGAAAAAGCTGTGATTGTTTCTGGCGATGGAGATTTCTACTGTTTAATTGAATATCTAGTTAAACACAATAAATTGCGTAAAGTAATTGTACCAAACACCCATTTTTCATCTTTACTTAGGAAGTTTAGTAATTTTATTGTTAATATTCAATTATTTAAAAGGAAATTAGCAAAATAAAAAAAGAGAGGCATTCCCTAGGGACGAAACCCTTTGGTAGTCCTCTCATCGTGATACTTTAATGATATCAAATATAAAATATCTTGTCAAGTATCCTTCTGAAATTTTATGCCAACGATAAAACAACTTGAATTAATGGCTAATAAATTAAGGATTCATTCCTTGGAATCCACTACCGAGGCTGGCTCCGGCCACGCGACCTCGTCTTTATCGTGCGCTGAAATAATGAGCTGTCTTTTTTTCTCTGTTCTGGGTAAAAATGACGAATTTGTTCTTTCAAAGGGCCACGCAGCTCCTATTTTGTGGGCAGCTTTGGCTGAAGCCGGCTGTTTTCCCAGGGAAGAATTGAAGAATTTAAGGAAATTAGGCAGTTTTCTGGAGGGCCATCCCACGGCCCGCATACCATGGGTGAGGGTGGCTACCGGCTCTTTGGGCCAGGGATTATCAGCTGGCGTTGGCATGGCTTTGGCTAAAAAATTAAAAAAAGAAAAAGGCAAAATTTTCGTCCTTTTAGGAGACGGCGAATGCGCCGAGGGTTCTGTCTGGGAGGCGGCTAATGCTGCTGCCTACCACTGCCTTGATAATATTTTAGCTATTATTGACGTTAATAGACTAGGGCAGTCTGGCGAAACAATGCACGGCCACAATTTAGAAAAGTATAAAAAGAAATTTGAAGCATTCGGCTGGCAAGCGGTTATTGCCAAAGGCCATAGTGTCAAGGAAATTCTGTCTGCTTTTAGAAAAGCCGATAAAACAAAAAAACCTTTTATTATTATTGCCAAAACCATCAAGGGGAAGGGTGTTTCTTTCCTTGAGAATAAAGAGGGCTGGCACGGCAAGGCCTTAAAAAAAGACGAACTGGAAAAAGCGCTTCAAGAAATCGGCAAAGCAAATATTACCTTGCCGTCAAAGTTTGAATGCCCGAAGAAGTTGGATTATAAGTTTTTTGATTTTAAGCTGAATGATTATAAGTTGGGTGAAGCTGTTTCTACCAGAGAGGCCTACGGCAGAGCTTTGGTGAATTTAGGCAAAGCAAATAAAGACGCAGTGGTTATTGATGGAGACGTTAAAAACTCCACTATGACCGAATACTTTTTCAAAGAATTCCCGGAAAGGTCTTTCCAATCTTTTATCGCCGAGCAAAATATGGCGGGCATGGCCGTGGGCTTTTCAGCCATGGGATTGAACCCGTATGTGGCGACCTTTTCCGCTTTTTTGAGCAGAGCCCATGATTTTATAAGAATGGCTAATTATTCTTTCGCCAATATTAAATTTGCAGGGTCGCACTCCGGAATCAGCATAGGCCAGGACGGACCTTCTCAAATGGGGCTTGAAGATATTCCCATATTCTTGAATATTCCAGGCGCAATTGTCCTTTATCCTTCAGACGCCGTATCCGCAGAGTATTTACTGAAAGAAACCGCTAAATTCAAGGGAATTTCTTATTTAAGGACAACTAGAGAAAAAACAAAGGTGATTTATGATAATGGCGAGAAGTTTCCAGTTGGTAGTTTTAAGATTTGGAAAAATGAAAAGGAAGATAAAGCGTTAGTTATTGCCGCAGGTGTTACTCTGCACGAAGCTCTGAAGGCCCAGGATATTTTATTAAAAGAAAAGAATATTTCAATCAGAGTAATTGACCTCTATTCTTTGGCTCCCCTTGATTCTGAAGCGTTGATTAAAGAGGCCCAGGCCTGTCAGAACAATGTTATTGTTGTTGAGGACCATTACTGCTCCGCTTTGGGTTTTGTGGTTTCTGCGGCTTTAGGGAAAATTAAAAATCTTTGCGTGAAAAAAATGCCCGAATCCGGCAAGCCGGAAGAATTAATGGGAAAATACGGCATCGATGCCTCGGCTATAATTAAAGCAGTGAGTGATACTACTCGGCAGTAAGCTACAAAGAACCGGCTATCCCTCGCCCTGCGGCTCGGGTAGCCTGCATTCTCGCCCCGCCACCCTCGTTTCACTCGGGGCCATGCTGGCGGGGCTCCGAAAACTTCTTTTTAAGCTTACTGCCGAGCAGTATCAATAGTTTTATAATTATTAATTTTAAAATATGCAAATATTTATTGATTCAGCCAAATTAGAAGAAATAAAAGAGGCCTATGACTCCGGCATTTTAGATGGAGTGACCACCAATCCTTCTTTGATTAAAAAAGCCGCAGAGGGATTGAAGGAAAACGGCCAAAATCTGGATATGGCAGATTATATTAAAAAAATATTGGCCACGGCTAAAACAGCCAGGGTAAGTTTGGAAGTTACAGAGTATGTTTACGATAAAATGGTTGAGCAGGGGAGAAAGCTTTTCAAAATGTTTAATCCAGTCGCTAAAAATGTTTATATTAAAATTCCTGCCAATCCGTCATTTGAAGGAGAAAAGGGCAAGGAGTTTGATGGTTTGAGGGCTATAAAAACATTATCAGCAGAAGGAATACCGATAAACTGCACTTTAATATTTACTCCGGAGCAGGCCTTATTGGCGACCAAAGCAGGCGCTAAAATAGTCAGCCCCTTTTCCGGAAGAATTGACGATTACATCAGGACTTTGAATAATATCCCTTTTGATAAGTCCGACTATTTTCCGGCAGAGGGAAAAGACGGCTTGAATGACAATGGCATTGTTTCTGGTGTTGATTTGGCGCGGCATATCGTCGAGATTTTTAAAAAACACAACATTAAGGCAGAAGTTTTGGCGGCCAGCATGAGAAACGCAAGGCAGGTTAGGGAAGCTGCTTTAGCCGGAGCTGACATCGCTACCATTCCTTTTGGCGTGATTAAGGAATTAATGTCGCACTACAAAACCCGCGAGGGGATGAGGAATTTTACCGACGATGCCATCCCGGAATATATTAATTTGACTCAAAAATAATTTCTATAAAATTTCAGCTAAAAATTTGTTGACTTTTGGCTGGTTTTGTTATAAATTGCCAAAGAGCGCCTTGAAATACAATACGGGAGGAAAAGAAAAAATGAGAATAAGGTTTGAGTTTATAGACGGCAGCCAAGAGATTTATGATGCTGATAAAATAACTATTATAACCGATCCATTCGCCGGGGAGCATACATTGGAAAGGGAAATTGACCAAGCATTAATGAGGGGAGGAATTATTGAGGTTCCCCCGCCGCCAAAGTGCTCCTTGATTGAGAAGATAAAAATTAATTTTCATGCCGTAAAGAAAGTAACTCTGATAAAAGATGAACAGAGATCGGCAAAAAGCTCAGGGAGATAATATTTAATTAAATAATTTTTGACAAAGGCGGGGGCATTGACCTCCGCTTTTTTGTTTGACATAATTGAAATTGAGGTTAATAAGTTAAATTTATGGCTAAAAAAATGAAAAAAGCGAAGCCCCATCGGCGCAGTTCGGGGCAAGCAAAAAAACCAAGCAGGCCAGCCGATGAAAACAGTGAAGTTATGCACAAAACTAAAATAAGGGTTATCGGCGTTGGCGGCGGAGGCGGCTCCATTGTTTCAGAAATCGCCCCCCATATTAAAAAGGCGGATTTTACGGTTGCCAATACGGATATGCAGGCGCTGAAGGAAATTGGGAAAAAAGTCCGCACTTTTCAATTCGGCCAAAATTCAACCCATGGATTGGGCTGCGGAATGGATCCTAAAATAGGGCAGAAAGCCGCCAGAGACGCTAAAGAAAAAGTAGCCAATCTTTTTAAGGGCGTTGACTTGGCGATTTTAGTTTCTTCTTTAGGTGGAGGAACGGGCTCCGGCGCTGTTCCTGAATTCGCCAAGATCGCTAAAGAGCTTGGGATAATGACCTTTGGAATTTTTACTTTGCCGTTTAAATTTGAAGGAGTGAAGAAAGCGCAGATTGCCAGGAGCAGTTTGGAAAAAATAACTCCGAATTTAAACGCTTTTTCGGTTATTCCCAATGAAAATATTTTTCAGCTTATAAATAAAGATACCCCGATAATGGAGGCCTTTTCCGTCATAAATAGGCGCCTTTCAGACAATATCAGGGGGTTGATTGAAATAATTTATCTTCCCGGCATTGTCAATATTGATTTTGCCGATATCAGGACGATTTTGGACGGCAAAGGAAAATTAGCTTATCTAAATAGCGCAATCGGAGACGGGGAAAATCGCGCAGAAGAAGCATTAAAAGACCTTTTAAACAGCCCCCTTAACGAGTACGACATTGATGGAGCAGAAAAAATCGTTTTTGACATTACGGCCTCTAAAGAATTAAGAATGCAGGAAGTGGAAATGATCAGCCGGACTATTTCTGATTTTAACCGCCGGGCAAAGATTATTTTCGGCGTTTCCCAGGACAATAATTATGAAGGAAAGCTTCGAATTACTTTATTGGCCGTAGGCTGCGGCAAAGAGCCAGAGAAAGTTGCCAAGGATCCGGAAGATAAGCCAAAACCAAAACCTAATGCAGAGTCCGCGCCTGAAATAAAACCTGCGCCAAAAACCCTGCCTATCGGCAAGCGGGCAAAAAAGAAAAATCAGCCGGGAAATAAGAAAAAAATTGCGAAGGCAAAGCAACCCAATCAAAAAATCAAGAAAGAATCCCTGCCTCAAAAAGTAAAAGTTATTTCTGCGGAGAAAAAAAGCGCAGATAGCAAGCCATTCGGCAGAAAAAATGCCCTTGATTTAAAAAAAGAAGCGGAGGATGTTGAAAATGAGCTTCTCGAAGAAGAGAAAAAATGGGAAGTGCCCGCATTTTTGCGCCGCCAGGAAAATCAATAATATAAAAAAGCATGTCAGATATTAAAAAAGCTATCATTCCAATCGCCGGATTAGGGACAAGATTATTGCCTCTTTCAAAGGCTGTGCCAAAAGAGTTTTTGCCCTTAGCTGATAAATCTACAATTCAATATCTTTTAGAAGAAGCCAGAGCTTCCGGCATTCAGGAGGTCGTTTTTGTGGTTTCGGCCGGCAAGCAGCGCGAGATTTCATCGTATTTTAATCCATCTCAAAAATTGGAAAAATTCCTTCAAGATAAGAAAAAAGAAGATATTTTAGAAGAACTAAATCAATTAAAAGAACTTTCTAAGAGTATTACTTTCTCTTTCGCCACCCAGAAAGAGCCGTTGGGCGACGGCCATGCTGTTTTACAGGCTAAAAGATATCTTCAGGAGCCTTGCGGAGTTTTTTTCGCCGATGACGTGGTAGATGCAAAAACACCGTGCCTTACTCAGCTGCTGGAAGTTTTTCAAACTTGCCAAAAACCAGTCATCGCCCTTAAAAAATTGCCGAAAGAAAAATTGCCTCATTACGGCGTAGTCGGAGTGGAAAAAATTGCCTCGCGTCTTTATAAAATTAAAGAAATCGTTGAAAAGCCGGCCGTAGATTCTGCTCCTTCTGATTTAGCGATAGTGGGAAGGTATGTTATTACTCCGGAAGTTTTTGAATTTCTTAAAAATACTCCGCGCAATGAAAAAGGCGAAATTATTTTAGCTCAAGCCCTTAAAAACATGATTCAGTCCGGCAAGACAGTTTACGGTTATGAGATTGAGGGCGAGTGGCTGGAGTGCGGAGACAAACTCCGCTGGATGAAATCAAATCTTTATTTTTCCCTGCATCATCCATCGTACGGGGAAGAATTAAGAAAGTTTTTAAAAGAAACAAAGAATTTATAATTAAATATTTTTAATAGCATGCTTGAAGTTTCAAAAGATATTTTAAAAGATATTTATAAGCCAAGGCCGGCTGATTCCAGGAAATATGACTTTGGGATGCTGGTAGTGATCGGCGGGTCTGATTTTTATTCCGGTTCCCCGGCTCTTGTTTCGATGGCAGCTTTCAGGGCGGGTGTCGACATGGTTAGAATTTTAGCCCCAAAAAGAGCGGCAGATATTATCGCCTCTTTCTCTCCGAATTTAGCAGCTTACCCATTAGAGGGTAAATGGCTTGATAGGCCGGATTTGTCAACCGTCATTTCAATGACAGAATCAGCTAAAATCGTAGCTAGGGGTAATGCGGCGGTTGTGATAGGCGGAGGATTGGGCAGGAGCAAAGAAACCCAAGAAACAATTTTAGAATATTTATCGAAGGTTTCCTTGCCTGTTGTGGTTGATACAGACGCAATTTATGCCGTGGCCAAGAGGCCGGATGTTTTTCAAGGAAAAAATTTCCTTTTTACTCCCCATGGCTATGAATTTTTTGTGCTAACAGGCAAGGAAGTTGTTGGCAAATCAGACGAAGAAAGAATTAAGGCTGTTCAAGAAGAAGCATTGAGGATGGGAACGACAATTTTACTTAAAGGCAGAATAGATATTATTTCCAACGGCAAAGAAACGGTTATTAATAAAACAGGCACTCCCTATATGACTACTGGGGGGTGCGGCGATACTTTAGCCGGCATTGCCGGAGCTTTGATGGCCCGCGGCGTAAGCCCGTTTTTAGCGGGACAAGCCGCAGCTTACATTAATGGGAAAGCAGGAGAAGCAGCCGGCCAAACCAAGAAGGACGGTCTAATAGCTACCGATCTAATTGAAGCAATTCCCGAAATTTTACACTAAAATGCTTTACGATTTAATTATAATCGGCGGAGGGCCGGCTGGAGCTGCGGCCGGTATTTATTCTGCCAGGCGAAAATTGAATACGCTTGTGATCGCCAAATCTTTTGGCGGCCAAATGGCCAGGAAAGCCGTAGATATTGAAAATTATCCGGGTTTTGAAAAAATATCCGGCTTAGAGCTGATTCAGAAGTTTGAAAAGCATTTGCGAAAAAATAAGGTTGATATTGAAAGAGACACTGTCGGCAAGGTTAAAAAGATTAAAGACGGATTTTTCGTGTCCACTAAGTCAAGAAAACAGTTTCAGGCAAAAGCGGTTATCGTAGCTTCGGGCGCCGATCCGAGGCCGCTGGAGGCTATTGGCGAAAAGAAATTCATCGGCAGGGGCGTTTCTTACTGCACTGCCTGCGACGGCCCGATATTTGCAGATAAAGACGTGGCTGTTGTCGGCGGAGGAAATTCAGGATTTGAAGCAGCTATTTCATTACACAGCTACGCTAAAAAAGTTTATATTTTAGAATTCAATCCTCAAATAATTGCAGATGGAGAAAACCAGAAACTTGCTGAAAAATTAGGCGTTGAAGTAATAACCAACGCCGCTTTAAAAGAGATTCGCGGGGGCAATTTCGTTGATTCGGTTATTTATGAAGACAGAAAATCAAAAAAATTAATTACGCTTAAAGTGCAAGGAGTTTTTGTGGAAATTGGCAGCCAGCCCGCCACTTCTTTTGTCAAAGACCTGGTGGAATTTTCAGAAAAAGATGAAATAAAATTCGATCCCAGAAACAACATGACGAAAACCCCCGGTCTTTTTGCCGCAGGGGACGTTACCGATGTGAAGTGGAAACAGATTGTTATTGCAGCGGGCGAAGGAACCAAAGCCGCTCTATCTGCTTATGAATATATTATCAATAAAAGCTAGGGAAATTTTGGACTCCAGGGGAAGCTGGACCGTAGAAGTTGATTTGGAAACAACCCAAGGCGTTTTTACTGATTCTACTCCATCGGGAGCTTCAACTGGGCGGTACGAAGCCAAGACCGTAGCTCCGGAAATTGCGGTTAAAAATATAAATAATGCAGTTTTTTCAGAACTGAAAGGAAAAGATGTTTTAGACCAAAGGGGAATCGACGAGATTTTAAAAAAGTTAAATGTGGGCGCTAATGCCGCAACTGCCGTTTCAATGGCAGTTTGCCGCGCTGGCGCCGCAGATAGGAGTTTATCTCTCTGGCAATATATAAAAGAAATCCTAAATCTTAAATCTGAAATCTTAAATCTTCCCAAGCCATGCTTCAATATGATTAACGGGGGAGCGCATGCCACCAATAATCTTGATTTTCAAGAATTTATGGTGGTGTGCAGTATTCCAAGAGCTGTAGAAATTTATCAAGATTTAAGAAAAAAATTAGGCAAAAATGTGGGAGACGAAGGCGGTTTTGCCCCGCCGTTCAAGTTTCCGGAAGAAGCATTGGATCTTATTTCCGATTATAAATCCGACATTATTATAGACGTCGCGGCTTCTCAGTTTTTTGACGGGAAAATTTACAAAACTAAAATGGGTGATTTCACGGCCGAAGGGTTAAGCCGTTATTACGATGGCCTGATTAAAAAATATCCCATCATAGCTTTGGAGGATCCTTTTTCTGAAAATGACGAAGAAGGATGGAGAATGTTCAGTGCAAAAATATTAAAAATCGGTGATGATTTGCTGGTTACCAATCCGGAAAGAATAAAAATGGCCCATGAAAATAATCTTTGCAGCGGACTTTTGCTGAAGGTCAATCAAATCGGCACTATTTCAGAAGCTTTAGAAGCTGCTAAATTGGCAAAGTCATACGGCTGGAAAATAATGGTTTCCCACAGGTCGGGAGAAACAAACGATGATTTTATAGCTGATTTGGCCGTCGGCATTGGAGCAGATTATATCAAGTCAGGGGCTCCAGCCAGAGGCGAAAGAACGGCCAAATACAACAGATTATTAAAAATAGAAGAAGAATGGCAAAACTAATTTTATTGAGGCATCTTCAATCGCAGTGGAATAAAGAAAACAGATTTACCGGCTGGACTGATGTTCCTTTGAGCGAGGAGGGCATACTTAGCGCAAAGGAAGTTGCGCAAAAAATCGCAGGCATTAAAATTGACAAAGTTTACAC
>JACPLM010000005.1 GCA_016186525.1 Candidatus Nealsoniibacteriota bacterium
CGGCTCTCTATGATTTTCGGCCATCAATTCATCGGCCAGCTTGATGAAGAGACAAGAAAAGCCATTTTTGGCAATGTCGGCTCAATGATGTCTTTCAGGATAGGCCCAGAAGACGCTAAATATTTAATTACCGAGTTTGGCCCGGTTTTTGGAGAAGAGGACTTGGTTAATATTGATAACTACAATGCCGCTTTTCGGCTTTTGATAAAAGGAGAAACCTCAAAGCCGTTTAATATCCTGACTTACCCGCCCTCGCAGGGCAATCCCGAAGTCGCCCGTTTGATTAAAGAATATTCGAGAGTTAAATACGGCCGCGACCGCGCCAAGGTGGAAGAGGAGCTTTACCATAGGCTTCAAAAAAAGTCAGAGGTGTGATAAGATTAACAGATAATAATTAATTTTAATCATCATGCCAATGCCGTGGAAAAGAGAATCGTCATTCATGCCCAAGCCCGTTCCATCACAGAAGCCGGCAAGCATGTTTGAGAGATTGGGGATAACAAGGCCAGCGCCGAAACAAGAGGCCAAGCCTCAAGTTAAACCTCAGCCCGAAACCGGTCCCTTTGGAAAAGAAGGATACAAGTCTTACGCACAGTTAAGGGAAGCAGCCAGGAAGGCTCGTTTTGCGCCATTACCCGGCACTGGTCAATCGCTTGGCAAAGAAAAAAGAGTCGGGATTGAGAGAGAATTGGAGGCATATGGCAAGCGAGTCGGACAGGTTCACGGCATGTCAAAACAGGCTTTTACAGAACGTGTTTTGCCGCAGATTAAAAAGGACTTAAGCGCAATATATAGAAGAACTGGCAGCACAGAAAGCAAAGAATATAAGGATCTTGTCAGAAAAACGAAAGTTTGGGGCGAGGGTTTCCCGAAATAAAAAAGCAATGGCGGTTCATTACAGGACTAAGGGGATTTTTTTGAAAAAAACTGATCGGGGCGAGGCAGATCAGTTTTTAACTGTTTATACTGAAGAATTCGGCAAAATGAGTATTTTAGGCAAGGCAATCAGGAAAGCCGCCTCAAAATTAAGGGGAGGAGCCGAACTTTTTTATTTATCGGAAATTGAATTCATCCAAGGCAAAAATCATAAAACCCTGACCGACGCCATTTTAATTGATAAGTTTAGGGGCATTAGGGAAGACTTAGATAAATTGCGCATTGCTCATCAAATCGCCGCAGTTCTCGATAAATTAGCAGTTAAAGAAGAAAAAGATGAAGAAATCTGGCAGCTCTTAAACGAAGTTTTAGGCAAAGTAAATGACTTAAGATTTAAGATTTATGATTTAAGATTGATGTACTATTATTTTTTCTGGAGTCTTATATCTTTGCTTGGCTATAGGCCTCAAATTTCAGGATGCTCGCTTCAAGGAGAAAAAGTCAGTTGCGATATTATTAAGATTTTAAAAGTTATTTTTAAAAAAGATTGGCAGATATTATCGAGGTTGAAACTTGAGGCAGAACACATCAGCTTATTAAAAAATACCTCAGAATGGTATATTATAAAAATACATGAGAAATAAGATTATTCTATCTATTATAATTTTAGCCGCTTTGGCCGGCATATTCGGTTTCTGGTATTACCAAAGAAATATCTATTCAAAGGAAGTTTTGAAATTGGAAATTTTAGGCCCGGATGAAGTCGATGTTTCGGAAGAAATAGAGTATGCCGTGAAGTATAAAAATAACGGCAATATCAGATTGGAAAAGCCGCGGCTTACTTTCGAATATCCGGAATATTCCATTGTAGAAAACGGGAAATTATTAAGGCAGGAGATTGTTTTAGAGGATATTTATCCTGGCCAATCAGACACCATTTATTTCAGGGGCAGATTAATGGGCAAGGCCGGAGACATTAAAAAGGCCAAGGCATGGTTGAGCTACGCCCCCAAGAATTTAAAAGCCCGCTATGAGTCGGAGACTTCTCATGCCGCAAAAATTAAATCAGTTCCTATCACTTTAGAGTTTGATTTGCCTTCAAAAATTGAATCTGGCGGAGAGATAAGATTCAGATTGAATTATTTTTCCAATGCCGATTATCCGCTTTCTGATTTAGGCATTAGAATTGAGTATCCTCAAGATTTCGAATTTATGAGCTCTAATCCTAAAACTTTAGGGGAGAATGAGTGGGAGGTTGGCCTTTTAAACAAGGCCGAAGGAGGCAGAATTGAAATAGTCGGAAATTTGAAGGGAGAGCTGGGGCAAGACAGAACATTCAAAGCCCAGCTGGGCGTTTGGCAGTCTGGATCTTTCGTTGTTTTAAAGGAATCCATAAGAGCAGTGCAAATCGTCACCCCTTCTTTGTATATCTCCCAGCAAATCAACAATAATCCGCAATATGTTGCCAGTCCGGGCGATACTTTGCACTATGAGGTTTTTTTCAGGAATATCGGGCAAGAGCCGTTTAATAATTTATTTTTAGTGGTAAGGCTTGAGGGAGAAGCTTTCGATTTTCAAACCCTCAAGGCTCCTATTGGAGATTTTGAGCCCGGCGATAATTCTATAGTTTTTGATTGGCGCAGGCTTTCCGATCTGCGGTTTCTAGACGCTCAAAAAGAGGGAAAGGTAGAGTTTTGGGTTGATTTAAAGAAAAATTGGGCAATGCAGGGCTCTCAAGATATGAATCCGGTTATCAGAAACAGGGTTTATCTTTCACAGGCCAATCAGGAATTTATTACCAAAGTTAACTCCAAATTAGAAATAACCCAGCAGAGTTATTATCAAGATGAAGTTTTTGGCAATTCCGGCCCCATACCTCCAGAAGTCGGGAAGACCACAACCTATACCGTTGTTTGGCAGGCCAAGAATTATTACAATGATGTTAATAATGTACAGGTAAAAGCGGTTTTTGGCCAAGGAGTTAACTTGACCGGCAAGATATTTCCGGAAGATGCTGCATTGACTTTTGATTCTAATTCCAGAGAGGTTGTCTGGAAGCTGGAAAACTTAGTTGCCGGCAAGGGAGTTTTAGGAGAAGGCCCTAATGTGGTTTTTCAGGTTGCATTTACTCCTACTGCTTTACAGAAAGGCATGCCAGAGCTGATTGGCAAAGCCATTATCGCTGGCGAAGACCAATTTACCGGGCAAACAATAAAAACCGAAGCAGCGGCAATTAATATTGATTTATCTAAGTAAAACATGGAAGATCTAATGCAAAAAATAGTTTCTTTAGCCAAAAGGCGGGGATTTATTTTCCCTAATTCTGAAATCTATGGCGGATTTGGCTCTAGTTATGATTTTGGGCCACTGGGAGCAGAAATGAAAAATAATATTAAAAATGCCTGGAGGCGGGAAATGCTTCAAAGCCAGGATAATATCGTGGGGCTCGATTCCGCCATTATAATGAATCCAAAAATCTGGCAGGCGTCGGGCCATTTGTCGGCAGGATTTTCCGATGAACTGGTAGAATGTAAAAAATGCCACCACCGCTTCAGGAAAGATTTTTTAGAGAGAGATAAGTGCCCGGAGTGCGGCGGAGAGCTAACCGATTCCAAAAAGTTTAATTTGATGATGAAAACATTTGTCGGCTCTTTAGAGGATGAAGCTGCCATGACTTTCCTGCGGGCGGAAACCTGCCAAGGCATTTATGTAAATTTTGACAATATTGTTAATTCTATGCGTTTGAAACTTCCTTTTGGCGTGGCCCAAATTGGCAAATCTTTCAGGAACGAAATCACCCCCAAAGATTTTATTTACAGAACCAGAGAATTCGAGCAAATGGAAATGCAGTGGTTTTGCGAGCCCAAAAGCGCTGACGAATATTTTGAATACTGGAAAGAACAAAGAATGAAGTGGTATTTAAATCTCGGCGTCAAAAAAGATAATTTAAGGTTCAGAGAGGTTGCCAAAGAGGAATTGGCGCACTATGCCAAAAGAGCAGCAGATATTGAATACAAGTTTCCTTTCGGTTGGAAGGAGATTGAGGGCATTCATAATAGGGGGGACTGGGATTTATCTAATCATTCAAAATGTTCTGGCAAAGAACTAAAGTACGAGGGTTATTATCCTTATATTATTGAAACTTCTGGCGGAGCCGACAGAGGATTTTTGGCATTTTTAATTGACGCTTATGAGGAAGTAAAAGGAGGAAGGACTGAAACCACCGAAGCCGTAAAAGAAGTTGAAGTAATGTTAAAATTACACAGGTCTTTGGCGCCCGTTAAGGTTGCCATTCTTCCTTTGCTGAAAAATAAGCCGGAATTGGTTAAAAAAGCCAAAGAAGTTTACGAATTATTAAAGCCGCATTTTATCTGCCAATACGACGAAGCCGGCTCTATCGGCCGCAGGTACCGCAGGCAGGACGAAACCGGCACTTTATTTTGCCTGACAGTTGATTTCGACAGCTTGGAAAATAATGATTTAACCATCAGAGACAGAGATAGCATGAAGCAGGAAAGAGTGAAGATCGAAAATTTAGTCGATATTTTAAAAGAAAAATTAGAAAATTAAATGTTTCATAAAATTACTCTTAAAAATGGGCTGAGGATAATTACGGTGCCGCAAAAGAGCACAGAAGCTGTGACTGTTTTAGCATTAGTCGGAACGGGGTCAAAATATGAGAATAAGGAAATTAGCGGCATTTCTCATTTTTTAGAGCATATGTTTTTTAAGGGCACAAAAAAGAGGCCGAACAAACTGGATATTGCGGAAACATTAGATAAGGTTGGCGGAATTTATAACGCTTTTACTGGAGAGGATTATACCGGGTACTTTGCTAAAGTGGCAGCTCCTCGCTTTGAACTTGCCTTGGATTGGGTTTCAGATATTTTTTTGAACAGCTTGCTTCCAGAAAAAGAAGTCGCAAAAGAAAAAGGCGTTATTACCGAAGAGATAAATATGATTTACGACAATCCCATGGCTCACGTCGGAGTTTTATGGAGCCGGCTTTTATACGGAGATCAGCCGGCTGGCTGGGATATTGCCGGCACTAAAGAGAGCGTAAGCCAGATGACCAGGCAAAAACTTTTTGATTATATGCAAAGCCAATATGTGGCTTCAAATGCCATTATTTGCGTGGCCGGGAAAATAAGCAATGGGAGAGCCGTAAATAAAATTAAAAAATATTTCTCCGGCATCCAGGAAGCTCCTTTCAAGCAAAAAGCAAAAGTAATAGAGCGCCAAACCCAGCCCGAATGCCTCCCTTATTTCAAAGAAACCGACCAAACCCACCTTTGTTTTGGTGCCAGGGGATATAATTTATTTCATCCTAAAAGGTATGCCCAAGATATTTTAGGCATAATTTTAGGAGGAATGATGAGCTCGCGCCTTTTTATGGAAGTTAGGGACAATTTGGGGCTTGCTTATTATATTAGAACCGAGGCCGATGCCAATCCAGACACGGGTTATTTGGTGACCCAAGCCGGCGTAGACAATAAAAATGCGGAAAAAGCCGTTTCTGTTATTTGGAAAGAATACAAGAAAATTGCCGAGAAGAAAGTTCCGGCAGATGAATTAAAAAAAGCCAAAGATTATATCACCGGGAAAATGGCTCTGCTTTTTGAATCATCTGATGCCTTGGCTTCTTTTTACGGCAGTCAGGAGCTTTTGAAAAAAGAAATTTTAACACCGGAAGAAATTTATGCTAAAATTAATAAAGTATCGGCTGAAGATGTTTTAAGGGCAGCTAATGATATTTTCAAACCAGAAAAGATTAATTTGGCGCTAGTCGGCCCATTTAAAGATAAAAAATCATTTCAGAAAATATTAAAATGAGCGATCAATCTAAAATATTAGACATTTCTTGGGAAACAATTTTGAAAATAGCCATCAGCGGCGTAATTTTTTACATCCTTTACATCACTAGAGATATTTTGGTTTGGATTATTTTCGCTTTGATTATTTCTATTTTATTCAATCCAGCCATTGATTTTTTAAAGAGATTTATCCCAAGAGGATTGGCCGCAATTTTTGTTTATGTGGCTATTTTCGGCGTTGTCGGCATATCCATTTATTTAATCGCCCCGATTTTCGTCGATGAAATAAATAAATTTTCCCAATCTTTCCCGACTTATTTCGAAAAGGTATCCCCGATTTTAACCGGTTTGGGCATTGAGGCCTTTGAGAGTTTTGAAAAATTCACTCTTGCCATAGAGAGCCAGCTTTCCAGCATTTCTTCAAGTATTTTTAGCGCTGTAGGAGCCATATTCGGCGGATTATTTTCCACCATTACAATCCTTTCTATGGCCCTTTTTCTTTCTTTAGAAGAACAAGGCATAGAAAAAATGATAAGAATCCTCAGCCCTAAAAGATACGAGGCCGTAGTTTTGAGCATTTTAGAAAAAAGCCAAAGGAAAGTTTCCGGATGGTTTGGCGTAAAAATATTGGGCTCACTCTTTATCGGATTGCTTACTTTTTTAATTTGCTATGTTTTGAATATTGATTACGCAGTATCGTTCGGTCTGTTCGCCGGGATTTTAAATTTCATACCGATGATCGGCTCCATTATAGCCGGAGCCGTTATAGCGGTTATCGTTGCCGCCGACGCTTGGTTAAAGGCAGCTTTCTTTACGGCTGCTTTTATATTAATACAGCAGATTGAGGGAAGCATTTTAACGCCAGTTTTAATGAAAAAGTTTATCGGGCTGCCCCCGGTCTTAGTGCTTATCGCCTTGCTGGTCGGGGCAAAATTATGGGGAATGATGGGAGCTTTATTGGCTATTCCTATGGCAGGAATTTTCTATGAATTTTTAAGGGATTTTTTGAAGAAGCGCAAAGAAGAAAAAGCCGTAGTATTATGAAATTTTCAATTATCAATTTTCAATTATCAATCAAGCGCGTTAATTTTCAATTTTCAAACGGTTTAAGAATTTAGTCATTGAAAATTCATTGGAAATTGGTTATTGGAAATTGTAAATTTGATACATGGCTATTCTTTATATTGTCGGTACCCCAATAGGTAATCTTAAGGATATCACCCTTCGCGCCTTGGAAGTATTACGCGGGGTTGATTTTATTTTATGCGAGGATACTAGGGTAACCCAGAAATTATTGGATCGCTACGAAATTAAAACTTCAACTTTAAGCTATCACCAGCACTCGCAGCTGAAAAAAGCTGAATATGTTATTCAGCTTTTAAAAGACGGTAAAAATTTAGCTTTGGTTTCAGATGCCGGCACCCCGGGTATTTCCGATCCCGGCAATAAACTAATCGCTGAAATTACAGGGGTTGCACCCCTGCAAATTGCAGGGGTTGCACCCCTGCAAATTACGCCAATTCCAGGGCCTTCAGCTTTAACGGCAGCTGCTTCTATTTCCGGATTTTCGATGGATAGGTTTGTTTTTATGGGCTTCCCTCCGGCAAAAAATAAAAGGAAAAAATTCTTTGAGGAAGCGGTCAATTCAAAATACCCGGTTATTTTTTACGAATCTCCATATAGGATATTAAAAACACTTAAGGAGCTAAGCTCCTATACTGAGGAGCTTAGCTCCTTAAAAAGCTCTTTAAAAATAGTGGTCTGCCGGGAATTGACAAAAAAGTTCGAAACAATTTATCGCGGAACTATCGAAGAGGTTTTAGAAAAACTCGGAAGAGAGGAAATTAAGGGAGAATTCGTGGTTATAATAGGGAAATAGCTGCTAAAACTACTATAATTTGCACAAGAATCCCTAAAATAGGCGGTTTTCTTTTAGTTTCAGAGTCGTAAATGTCGTTTACGGCTTTATGTAATTTTTGATGTTGCATGATTGACTTATTTTGTGGGAAAAGAATACTAAGCAGGGTTATCCCGTCTGGTATCATGGCCGAGAAAGCAGCGATAAATATTGCAGGATTGTTGCTTGAGAATAAGGTAACGATCAAGATGCCGAAGAAAATGTCCAAAAAAACCTTTAAAAAATCGAAAAAAGATTTGTTCCAGCGCCCTTTCTTTATATTCTCAATAGTATATTCTGTTTGAGGAAGCGAATCCAGAAAATAATGGCTCAAGAGGGCTAATGGGATAGCGAGAATTGGATTTGATATTTTTGCAGCGACTGCAGCTCCCGTAATAATATGGGCAGTTAAAATCATAAAGGTTTAATGATATAATCATTATAACACATTATGAAGAAGAAATTTTATATCACAACTAGCATTGCTTATGCTAACGCCCTGCCTCATTTGGGCTATGCTTTGGAAACTATTCAGGCGGATGTTTTAGCCAGACACCGCCGTATTTTGGGTGAAGATGTTTTCTTTTTGACCGGTACCGATGAACACGGCAGAAAGGTGCTGGAGGCGGCTTCAGCCGCGGGCAAAACCCCGGAAGATTTTACAGATGAAATTTCCGGAAAATTTAAAGAATTGGCTAAAGTTCTTAATTTATCCAACAACGATTTTATCCGCACCACCGATAAAAAAAGGCATTGGCCGCAAGCTCAAGAAGTTTGGCTGAAATTAAAAGAAAACGGAGATATTTATAAAAAGAAATATAAAGGGCTTTACTGTGTTGGCTGCGAAGCATTTATCACCAAAAAAGATTTAGTTGATGGGAAATGCCATATTCATCAAAAAACACCCGAAGTCATAGAAGAAGAAAACTACTTTTTCCGCCTTTCAAAATACTCTTCAAAAATTAGCGATATTTTGAAGAAAGATAATATTAAGATAATTCCAGAAACGCGAAAGAATGAAATGTTAAGCTTTGCCAAGCAGGGCTTGGAAGATATTAGTTTTTCAAGGCCAAGAAAAGACTTAACGTGGGGAATACCCGTGCCCGATGATAAAACTCAGACTATATATGTTTGGGCAGACGCGCTTACTAATTATCTTTCTGGCGCTCCGGGGCGCTGGCCAGCCGATGTCCACTGCATCGGCAAAGACATACAAAAATTCCATTGCCTGATTTGGCCGGGCATGCTTTTGTCTTTAGGCCTGCCCCTGCCCAAGACCATATTAGTGCACGGCTTTATCAATGTAGCCGGCCAGAAAATGTCAAAATCTCTGGGAAACGTAATTGATCCAGTTGAACTAGTTAAAAGATACGGAGTAGACCCTGTAAGATATTTCTTATTGCGAGAAATTCCGCCGACAGAGGACGGGGACTTCACTTATGAAAAATTCGAGCAAAGATATAATTCTGATTTAGCCAAAGGAATAGGGAATCTCGTAGCGAGAGTAATAACACTTGCTAAAATTTCCAATTTCCAATTTCCAATTTCCAATAAATTTTCAAATTCAAATTTTCAAACAATAATAAACAAAATTAAAAAAGAGTGCGATCGTTCCCTTAATAAATTTAAGTTCAATGAGGCGCTGGCGGTGATTTGGGAGTTGATTGGTTGGTGCGATAAATATATTGAGAAAGAAAAACCTTGGGTAGAGACAAAAAATCAACTATCAGTTATCAGCGATTTATCATATGCCCTATCTAATATAGCTCAGATGTTGCAGCCGTTTTTGCCGGAAACATCGGAGAAAATTTTAGA
>JACPLM010000006.1 GCA_016186525.1 Candidatus Nealsoniibacteriota bacterium
AAAAAATATTAAGCCCAAGTTTCCCTCAGAGCTTCGTTCCGATCCTCTTTCGCAGGATTGGGTGATTATAGCTACGGGGCGGGGCAGGAGGCCGGAAACTTTTCGGAAAGAAAGCATAAAAGAAGCGGTCCAGCCCAAGAAAAACTGCCCCTTTTGTTTCACAAAGGAAGAGAAGCCGCTTTTGGTGTTTGTCGGCGGTTTAAAATCAAAAAAGTTTTTAAAGCAATGGACTACTATTTCTGTCCCCAATAAATATCCGGCCCTTATTCCTTCAAAAAATCTAAACGAAAGATCGGAAGGGCCTTATTATAAAGTAATGGATGGAGTCGGCTTTCACGAAGTCATAGTAACCAAAGATCACTACAAGTCCCTGGCCCAGCTTCCCCTAGAACGCGTTGTGGAGGTTATTAATGCCTATCAGGAAAGATATTTGGATTTAATGAATGAGCCCTTTGTAAAATATATTTCTGTGTTTCACAACCACGGCAAGGAGGCAGGAGCTTCGATTTTCCACCCCCATTCGCAAATTATTGCGGCTCCTGTTATCGATCCTGATTTGGGCAGATCTCTTTTAAGATCGCAGAAATATTTTCAGGAAACAGGCAAATGCATTTATTGCCAGATTAACGAGTGGGACAAAAAAGACAGGAAAAGAATTGTTTTTGAAAACAAAGAATTTTTGGTAATTTGCCCGTTTGCTTCAAAAGCGGCATTTGAGGTGATCATCTCGCCCAAAGATCATTCCCCATATTTTGAAAGAATTTCAGATAGCGGGAAAAGGCATTTGGCTGAAGCTCTGCAGGTGTCTTTAAGAAAACTTTATAAGGCGCTTAATAATCCTCCTTATAATTTTTATTTGCATACTGCTCCGCCCGATGGCAGAGACTATAGCTTCTACCACTGGCATGTAACCATTATTCCCAAAACATCAACTTGGGCAGGTTTTGAACTCTCTACCGGAATTGAGATTTCTACCATTGAGCCGGAAAGGGCGGCAGAGTATCTAAAACAGCAATCTTATGATTTATGATTTTTTCGCATTAATTAGCTCTTGGGTTGTTAGTTTTGTATCAGCATCGGGCTATTTGGGCATTTTTGTTTTGATGGCCCTGGAGTCGGCCTTAATTCCTATTCCTTCAGAGATTATTATGCCTTTTTCAGGATTTTTAGTTTGGGAAGAGAAGTTTTCTTTTTTGGCGGTGGTGCTATGGGGCACCTTTGGGAATTTAGCGGGATCAATCGCAGCTTATATTTTAGGATATTACGGCGGCAGGCCCTTGATTGAAAAATACGGGAAGTTTATTTTAATTTCTCATCACGAGCTGGATATGGCAGACAAATGGTTTTTAAAATACGGAGGCATCAGCGTCTTTTTTTCAAGAATGCTGCCAGCTGTCAGGACTTTCATATCTCTGCCCGCGGGTATAGCCAAGATGCCGTTCAAGAAATTCTGCCTTTACACCACCTTGGGCTCCTTGCCCTGGTCATTTGCCTTAACTTACGCAGGCCTTATTATGGGAGAAAATTGGAAGGGCTTGGAGATTTATTTCAGAAAATTCGATTGGGTAATAGGAATTTTGGGAGTTATATTTTTAGCGTGGTTTATTTATCATAAATTAAAAAATAGAAAAATATGAAACCACTAATCGTTGCCAACTGGAAAATGAATCCTGCCACATTAGAAGAGGCTAAAAATCTTTTTGATCAAGTTAAAGAAACCGGAGCTGTTATTTGTCCGCCGTTTGTTTATCTTTCTGCTTTAAGGGCGAATGGCGCGCAGGATTGCTTTTGGGAGGAGAAAGGGGCTTTCACTGGAGAAATTTCTGCTCAAATGCTGAAGGATTTAGGCGTAGAATACGTCATTTTGGGCCATTCGGAAAGAAGGAAATACCAGAAAGAAACCGACGAAATAATAAGCAAGAAAATAAAGGCTGCTTTGGGAGCTGGATTAAAGGTAATTTTATGCATTGACAGGATTTCCCAGATTAAAAAAGATTTACAAGAAATTGAAAATTGGAAATTGAAAATTGAAAATTTAACTGTGGCTTATGAGCCCTTATTCGCTATCGGCACAGGCAAGGCCTGCCCTCCGGAAAGAGCTGAAAAGATGAAAATTGCCGTAAAGAAGTTTTTAGGGCCAGACACCCCGGTTTTATACGGCGGAAGCGTTAATTCCCAGAATGCCGGAGAATATGTTAAAGATGCGGGATTTGACGGCTTATTGGTAGGCGGAGCATCATTGAAGCCGGTAGAATTCATTGACATAATTAAAAACGTCTGTTAGAGTAGATGATCATGGAAAATATTTTTGACGGATATTTTTACAATCCCACCAAAGGAAATTTAACCTTAGACGAAGTAGTTAAGGAGCTTTTTGCTTATATGGCAGAAAAGCCGGACAGGTCTTATGAGGTTGTTGTCGGCTGCGATTCTCCATCTGAAGAAGAGCCGCATTTCCCTTTAGTATTGTTGGCTTTAAGGAAAGGGGAGGGCGGCAGATTTTTTATAAAAAAAGTAAGCTATCCTTTGGGCGAAAAGAAATTTTACAATTGGAAGCAGCGCATTTTGGAAGAGGTGATGCTGTCTTGCCAATTTGCTTTGGGGTTGAGAGAGAAAATAGGCAAAGAGGTCCGTTATATCCACGCTGATGTTGGCGAAAATGGCCAAACAAGGGATATGGTCAAAGAAGTCGTGGGCCTTATTAGAGGCAATGGTTTTGAGCCGAAAATAAAACCGGAATCTTATGCAGCATCAGTCGTTGCCGACAGGTTCACATAAAATTATTATAGCGATGTCCGGCGGGGTGGATAGTTCGGTGGCGGCGGCTCTCTTAAAGAGGGCTGGTTTTAATGTTGCGGGAGTTTTTATGAGGTTTTGGCATGAGTCAGGAAAGGCGGAGAACAGGTGCTGTTCTTCCGATTCGGAAAAACGGGCAAGAGCCGTGGCCTCAAAACTCGGTATTCCTTTTTATGCTTTTAATTTTGAGAAAGAATTTAAAAAGAGAATTGTTGATTGTTTTTTACGGGATTATAAGGCCGGCTTGACCCCCAACCCTTGCGTTGTCTGCAACAAGGAAATAAAGTTCGGATTATTATTGGAAAAAGCCCTGGCTCTGGGAGCCGACTTCATTGCGACAGGACATTATGTAAAAATTCACAAATTCGTAAATTCGAAACAAATTCGTTATTCGTTGATGACCGCCCAAGATAAAGCAAAAGATCAATCATATTTTCTTTGGCAGCTTAATCAAAAGCAGTTAAGCCGAGTTTTGTTTCCAGTCGGGGACTATACCAAACCAGAAGTTAGGAAATTGGCAAAGAGATTCGGCCTGCCGACAGCAGCTACTCCGGATTCGCAAGAGGTTTGCTTTGTTCCAGATACGATAAATAATTTTTTGGCAAAATATATTAAACCCAAACCAGGGCACATTTGTGCTTCCTCGGAGGAAGCACAAATCGTGCTTCCTCCGAGGAAGCACAAGCCCAAGCCCAAGCATCAGGGTTTGGCTTTTTACACCATCGGCCAGAGAAAGGGAATTGGGCTTTCGGGGGGACCGTATTGGGTATTAGGCAAGAATTTTAAAAAAAATCGCTTGATTGTCACTAAGAACCAAAAAGATTTATTAAAAAAAGAATTAATTTTTAAAAATGCAAATTGGCTTTCCGTAGAGCCGAAGTTGCCATTGAGGGTTATGGCAAAAATCCGTTATCGCTCAAAAATATCTGCGGCAATGCTTTATAAGAATAAGCTGATTTTTAATCGTCCGCAAAGGGCTATAACTCCCGGGCAATCGGTCGTATTTTACCTGCCTCGCCGGCAGGCGGGCAAGGGCCAAGAACTTATCGGCGGCGGAATCATCAGCTCTTGACAGGATTCATTGGCCATGCTATAATGCTAATTGCAAATAAGTCCAGCTCCTCACGGCGTCGGAATTGCGTGGGGATAATTGGTATGCTGGAGAAAGAGGAAAGCATAGTGGATATTTAAGCCCCTGAGGAAGGCCGAAAGCCGAAAAACACAGGGGCACCTGACGCGCCACACAGATGCGGGAACAAGTGGCTACAATAAAACGTAAGTTCCCGTTAAACCCTCGGTCTAGTTTTTGGACGTCCATGCCAGATCGGTGCCAGTGGGTTGGAAGGAGGCCCATATATATGCCCATACTAGTTCGTATGTAAACCCCTAACGGAAGGCGCAATACGCTAAAGCATTAGGGGAAGGTCCGGGCGTCACAGGGACCGTCAGGCGGAAGCAGCGTGACTATAGAATAACCATGCTTCCGCTTTTTTCTTTGGCCCCGCACTTTTCAAAAGCGCGGTCTTTTGTTAATATCTTAAGTAGTTATGACATCTAAAGAGTTAAGGGATAATTTTTTGAAATTTTTTGAGAAAAACGGGCACGCAATCGTGCCTTCGTCTTCTTTGTTGCCCGCAGATCCTTCGGTTTTGTTTACCACCGCCGGAATGCAGCAGTTTAAGCAGTATTTTCTGGGGGAGAAGTCGCCCTACGGCGATAAGGTGGCTTCGTGCCAGAAATGTTTCAGAACTTCGGATATTGAAGAAGTGGGTGACGAAAGGCATTTAACTTTTTTTGAGATGCTGGGAAATTTCAGTTTTGGAGGTTACGGAAAAGAAAAAGCTATAAAATTGGCAAAGGATTTTTTAGATTCCATAAATATAAAAATAAATTATGTTACTGTTTTTGGCGGCGATAGAGACATTCCCAAAGATGAAGAATCAGCTAAAATCTGGGGGAAACTCGGATTTTCTGAAGCTAACGGCAATTTGCGCTTCGAAGGCAGAAAAGATAACTTTTGGGGTCCGACAGGCGAGGAAGGCCCATGCGGTCCGACCACGGAAATTTACGTTCATGGAATTGAAATTTGGAATTTAGTTTTTAACGAATATTATCAGGACAAAGATAAAAAATTTACCCCATTGAAGCAGAAAGGAGTTGATACGGGCATGGGATTAGAGCGTTTGGCGATGGTTTCAGGAGGCAAGGCAAATATTTTTGAGACCGATCTATTTTCGCCGATTATTAGCGAACTTAGGAGCTTAGCTTCTAAATTAGAAGCTAAGCTCCTAAGTTCTGATGAAAAAGCCGAGAGGATTATTGCCGACCACATAAAAGGCGCTGTTTTTCTAATTTCAGAAGGCATTGCCCCTTCAAACGTGGAAAGGGGATATATTTTAAGAAGAATTTTAAGGCGGGCAATCAGATACGGGAATGTGCTCGGCTTAGCCGAGCACAACCTTATTGCTTTGGCGAAAAAAGTTTTAGAAATTTATAAAGATGTTTATCCGGAAATTGCAGCAAGAGAGGCAGATATTTTAACGGCGATCCAAAACGAGGAGGAAAAATTCAAAAAAACTCTGAACGAAGGATTGAGGCAGTTTGAAAAAGGCCTTGACGCTTTTGAATTATACACAACCTACGGTTTTCCCATAGAATTAACATTGGAGCTTGCCAAGGAAAAGGGGATTCAAATTAACATCGAAGAATTTAATAAAAAATTTAAGGAGCATCAGGAAATTTCGCGGGCCGGGGCGGAGAAAAAATTCAAAGGGGGGTTGGCCGATCATTCTGAAAAAACTACGAAATATCATACGGCTACGCATTTGCTTTTAGCCGCTATGCGTGAAATTTTAGGGCCCGAAATTTACCAAAAGGGGAGCAATATAACGGCGGAAAGGCTGAGGTTTGATTTTAATTATCCGCAAAGGTTGAGTGAAGGGCAAGTTGAAAAAATTGGCAATTTGGTTAATCGAAAAATCAAAGAGGATATAGCAGTAGAAATGATTGAAATACCAAAAAGCGAGGCGCTTAAAATCGCTAAAATTTCTTTTGACCCGGCCAAATACGGCGAAATTGTCAAAGTTTATAAAATCAATGATTTCAGCATTGAACTTTGCGGCGGCCCCCACGTGAAGAGAACTGGCGAGCTGGGCCATTTTAAAATTATCAAAGAAGAATCGTCTGGCGCCGGCATCCGCCGCATCAGGGCTATTTTGGAATAATTGGATTATCTGATAGAATATAATAATAATGATGTTTTCGCCTTTGAAGAAAAATACAAAGGAATGTTTTTTAGCTTTAGATATAGGGACAGAAGCCGTTAAGGCTTTGGTTTTTGAAAAAGACAATCAAGCATATTCTATTTTAGGAAGCGCCTTGCAATATTTTGACGAATTAAAGCCGTTTAACAACGATAAAGTTATATTTCAAGCGGGAGAAGAGGCGATTAAGGAATCCAGAGAAAGCCCAAAATATTTATTGGCCAGCCTGCCGCCGAATCTTTTAAGAAATAAGGTTGACCTTCGGGTTATTATCCGCGAATCGCCGAAAGAGGAAATTAGCAAGAAAGAAGAACAAGATATTTTAGGGCGCGTATTTGAAGAAACTAAAAAAGCCATATCCCATTCTCCGAAAGACCTCCAGTTTATTAATCTTGAAATTTTAGGAATAAAAATTGACGGTTATGAAGTCCCCGGGCTTAAGGGATATAGCGGCGAAAAAGCAGAGTTTAAAATTTTGGCGAGTTTTTTGCCAAAAGAGCAGTTCGATAATTTCAATAAAGTTTTAAGCTCCTTTGATTTAAAATCATTAAAGATAGTTAATCCCATTAATAATCTGGGCGGCATCGCGGGAATAAATAACGGGGTTTTTATTGATATCGGAGGGAGGTTCACCAATATTTGCGTGATGAGAAATGGCAAAATTGAAATGGTCGAGGGGTTTGAGATGGGGGGGAGGGATTTCTCCAGGGTTTTTTCTCAAAATTTAGGGATGCTGGAGGGCGAAGCAAGAATGTTTAAAGAAAAATATTCTTTAGGAGAATTAGCCGAGCAAACCCGGGATAAAATTAAAGAAATGTTGGCATCTTCGGTTCAAGAATGGCAGTCGCAGTTTGGCTTAAAACTTAAAAATTTAAAAGGATCTCTTCCTTATGACTTTTTTCTTTTTGGCGGCGGCAGTTTGCTGCCGGGGCTCATGGAGGGGACGGGAGCTGCGAAAGTAAAAATTATTTATCCGCAAGATATCAAAAATATTATTGACAATACTCATCGCGTAAATAGTCCCCAATATATTAATTCTATTTTACTTATTCATGGTTAAAAGAAAAATTTTTGACATTACTCCTCATCAGCAAACAGATCTGCGAAAAAGCGCCTCCCGCAAGAAGCCAGCCGCGAGTGGAGAATTAACTGATCTCGGAAGAAAAAAAATTATTCTGCTTTTTGTCGGCTTGTGTTTATTCGCAGGGTTAGCTTTAAGCTATTTTTTGATTCCGCCGAAAGCCGATATAGAAATATGGCCAAAAAAAGAGAATAAAAATGAGAGAGTGGCAGTGACGGTGGCCGCGAGCCCCAAAAACGGCAATTATATTCCCGGCAAGATCGTGGAATCAGAAAAAATTGTTTCCGGAAATTTTTCCGCCCAAGGAACAATATTAAAAGTAACTAAGGCTCAGGGCACAATCCGCATCTATAATAATTATTCTACGGCTGTTCAGCCGTTATTGGCTAACACTCGTTTCGTTTCAGACGACGGAAAATTATTCCGGACTGCCAGCAGAGTGGTGATCCCCGGAGCAAGTTATTCAGGATCCAAACTTGTACCCGGTTTTATCGATGCAAAAGTAGCGGCAGATCAAGCAGGGGAAGAATACAATATTGATCCCTCCACTTTTTCCATTCCCGGATTTGCCGGCACGCCCAAATACACCGCCTTTTATGCTAAGTCCGCAGAACCGATGTCAGGCGGCCTGAAAGCAGAAGTTTTCCAAATAACAGATGAGGATTTGGAAAGCGCTAAGAAAAGTCTTATTGAAAAGGCCGTTTTAGAAAGCAAAACAGCTGTTAATGATGCGGTTTCCGGCGAGCCGTATATAATTATTAATGAAGCGATTTCCAGCAAAGCAGTTGATTTTACATCTTCTGCTAAAGCCGGAGATGAGGTAAAAGATTTTTCCGCGCAAATCAAATCATCGGTTAATGCTTTAGTTTTTAAAGAAGCGGACTTAAGATTTTTTGCGGGCAATTACATAAAGAGCAAGATTGCCCCCGGAGAAAACTTTATAGACAGTTCTCTTAAAATAGAGTATGTTTTAAAAGGTGTTCATCTGGATAAAGGCGAGATAAATTTAGAATTAACGATTTCCGGGCAAACCCACTCCTTGCAGGAAGCCAATGCGATAAAAGAGCTGGTTCAGAACAAGAGCGTAGAAGAAGTCGAAGAGATTATTAAAGGATTTCCGCAGATAGAAAAATCCCGGATTAAATTCTGGCCTTTCTGGGTGAGATTTGCGCCGGAAGATTTAGACAGGATCAAAATCACCCTGCTTCTTGACTAATTTTATTGATTCTGATATCATAAATACTTGTATCTAATGGAAAGCCCCAATAAGAAGACTTTTAAAAGAACAGGCCAAGTTTTAGAGGCCCTTCCCAGCGCTCATTTTAAGGTGCGTCTTGACGATGGAAACGAGATAATCGCTCATTTAGCCGGCAAACTTAGGATGTTTAAGATTAAAATATTGCCTGGCGATATCGTTCAGGTTGAAATGACGCCTTACGATGACAAGCGGGGGAGAATTGTATATAGAGGAAGATAATAATGAAAGTTCAATCATCGGTTAAAATAATTTGTAAAGATTGTAAAATTGTGCGCCGAAGAGGGCGCGTTTATGTCATTTGTAAAAATCCCAAGCATAAGCAACGTCAAGGTTAACTATGCCAAGAATAGCCGGGGTAATCATTCCCGATAACAAACAAATAGAGACAGCTTTGGGCTATATCCACGGGATAGGCCGTTCTTTGAGCAAGAAAATTTTAACAGAAACGCAAATTAATCCTCGAACCAAGACATCTAAGCTTACCGCCGACGAAGTTAACAGGCTGAAAGAGGTGATTGAAAAAAATTACAAAATTGAAGGAGATTTGCGCAGGGAAAAAATGATGGCGATTAAGAGATTGAAAGATATCGGCGCTTGGAGGGGCTTGAGGCACATTAAGGGGTTGCCAGTAAGAGGGCAGAGAACTAAAACCAACACCAGAACGGTTAGGGGAAATACAAGAAAGACAGTTGGCTCGGGCAGGAAACCGGCAGCAGAAGCAACATAAATAATTTATGGGTAAGAAAAAAGTTATAAAACAAACTGAAGAAGAGTTGTTGAAGGAAGGGCAAAAAGCGGAATCTGCCGATAAGAAAGAATCCAAAGCCGAGGCTCCGTCCAGAAGAATTACTGAAGGCAAAGTTTACATTTCTTCCTCTTACAACAACACCATTATTACTTTGACAGATAATCAGGGGAATGTTTTGGGTTGGGTTTCGGCTGGCGCCATTGGATTCAAGGGCGCGAGAAAAGCCACTCCATTTGCTGCTTCTAAAGTCGCTGAAGCTGTTTGGCAAATAATTCAGAAATTAGGAATTCAAAAATTATCAATCTTAGTAAAAGGCATTGGCGGAGGCAGGGAATCCGCCATAAGGTCGTTTACGTCCAAGGGGCTTGATATTGTCTCAATTGCCGACATGACGCCGGTTCCTCACGACGGGCCTCGACCGCGAAAAGCGCGCAGAGTGTAAAAATTAATGAAAACAGATAATTGTTCAATTTGTCGTCGATCTGGCATGAAGCTGTTTCTCAAGGGAGACAGGTGCCTTTCGCCTAAATGCGCAATAGTCAAAAGATCTTATCCGCCTGGGCAGAAAAAAGCAAAAAGACGCCGTTCCGTGCTTTCTGAATTCGGTAAAGAATTAAGAGAAAAACAAAATCTTAAAAACTGGTATAATCTAAGCGAGAGCCAATTCAGCAATTACGTTAAAGGAATTTTGAAGAAAAGCGGCAAAATCGAAGATACCGCGACTATGCTTATCCAGCAGTTGGAAACTCGTTTTGACAATGTGATTTTTAGATTGGGCTTTGCTTCTTCCCATTCCCAGGCAAGACAGTTCGTGGGCCACGGGCATTTCACAGTCAATGGCAGAACCGTAAACATTCCCTCCCATCATCTTAAAGTGGGAGACAAGATCGGTGTTCGGCTTGCTTCCAAGAAGAAGAAATTGTTCGAGAATATTGCAGTAATTTTAAAGAAACGCAAGCCCGCCAGCTGGTTGAAATTAGATGCAGAAAAATTAGAAGCAGAAGTGATAGGCCTTCCGACTATGGAAGACGCAGCTCCAATAGCTGAGATTTCTTCAATCTTTGAGTACTATTCGCGCTAAAATTATAATTATTTATTATTAATTATTATTTATAAAATATGATTCCAATGCCATCGCAACCTAAAATCATTGAAAAAAAAGATAATTTAGCTGTTTTTGAAATAGAGGGGCTTTGGCCTGGATATGGAGTAACCATAGGGAATTCCCTTCGCCGGGTTTTACTTTCTTCTCTGCAGGGAGCTGCTATCACCCAAGTTAAAATTAAAGGAGTCCAGCATGAATTTTCTACTATTCCCGGCGTTTTGGAGGATGTAGTTACAATTCTGCTCAATTTAAAACAATTGCGATTTAAGCTCCATTCTGAAGAACCGCAAAGAATAAGGCTTTTAGTAAAAGGCGAAAAAGAAGCCTTAGGTTCAAGCTTTGACCTGCCTTCCCAAGTGGAATTAATGAATAAAGAATCGCATATAGCTACAGTTACTGATAAAAAAACAGAGCTTGATATTGAAGTTTTAATTGAAAAAGGCATGGGATACGAGCCAGTTGAATCAAGAAAAAAGAGCAAACTGGAAATTGGCACTATTGCCGTAGACGCTATTTTCACTCCGGTAAGGAAAGTCAGCTACAGAGTGGAAAGCATGCGGGTGGGTGAAAGAACCGATTTTGACCGTTTATTGCTTGAGCTGGAAACAGACGGCACAATTACCCCGGAAGAGGCGATTTCCCATACTTCAGAGATTCTGGTAAGCCATTTTGCTTTAATCGGCGGAGCTTTCGTGCCGCCTATCGGAGCTGCTCCGGGGAAAGAAGAAAAAAGTATCGTCGTAAAATCTAAAAAGAAACATGAGAAAAAGAAAACAGGGAAGAAAACTAAGTAGGAAAATAGGCCCGAGAAAAGCATTATTAAAGGCGCTGGCCAGCGCGCTCGTTTTGCACGAAAAAATTAAGACTACGGAAGCCAAGGCGAAGGAATTATCCCGTTTTGCCGAAAAGTTCATAACTCATTCTAAAAAAGGAGATTTGGCCTCAAGAAGGATGCTGGCAAGGTTTTTTTCTCAGCAAATAGTGAAAAAATTCATTGACGAATTGGGCCCAAGGTATAAAGACAGGCCGGGCGGATATACTAGGATTATAAGATTGGGGCAAAGAAAATCGGACGGCGCCAAAATGGCAATAATAGAGCTTGTTAGGTAAATTTACAATTTCCAATAACCAATTTTCAATGAATTTTCAAATAGCGAATTTCCAAACAGGTTTGAAAATTAAAAAATTGGAACTTGATTGAAAATTGATAATTGATAATTGAAAATTATGCAAAGAAAAACACATACAATAGACGCCGCAGGTAGAATATTAGGGAGATTGGCCGTAGAAATTTCTCTGCTTTTGCGCGGCAAAAATAAACCTGATTTTGCTCCATATAAAGATGGCGGCGATTTTGTCACGGTTAAAAATGTTGAAAAAATGCTAATTTCCGGCAAAAAAATGGAACAAAAAAAATATTATCGATATTCCGGGTATTCGAGCGGCCTGAAGGAAACTTCTTTGAAAGTAATGTTTAAGAAGAAACCGGGAGAAGTTTTAAGGACAGCGGTTTCGGGGATGATGCCTAAAAATAAATTAAGGGCTATGCAGATAAAAAGATTAAAATTTGAATAAAATGCCAGCAATTAAAAAACCTACAACTAGAAAAATAAAGAAAGCCGTTGAAGAGACGAGAAAACCCGTTAAAAAGCCGGAGGTCCAACCTTTAGAATCGGCCGGGGAGCATTATTTTGAAACAGTGGGCAGAAGAAAGACTTCCTCTGCCAGAATTAGGATTGCAATAAATGGCGATAAGGAAATTTTAGTTAACGACAAGCCCTACCAAGTTTATTTCCCAACATTAGAAACCCAGGAGATTGTTCTTTCTCCGTTAAAACTGATGAGTTGTTTGGATAAGTTTAGGATTATAGCCAAAGTAAACGGAGGCGGGATGCATTCCCAGGCAGAAGCAGTTAGGCATGGCATAGCCAGGGCTTTGCTGCTTTTCAACGCTGACTTCAGGAAACGCCTTAAAAAAGCAGGATACCTGACTAGAGATCCGAGAATGAGAGAGAGAAAGAAATTCGGCTTGAAGAGAGCCAGAAGGGCGCCTCAGTGGAGAAAGCGTTAGCAGCTTGAAACTAAGTTTCCAATTGGAAACTTAGTTTCTATTTTTCTATGCTCAAAGAACTCATAGACCAATTTTATTTGGACAGGCAGAGGGATAGAGAGCAGACTCATTTTTATGTTACGGACGCTGGCAAATGCGGCAGGGCCCTTTTTTTTAAATTTAAGAACGCGCCCCGCAAGGAAATGGAAGCCAGCGTTTTGAGACTGTTCGACCACGGCGACCATATTCATCAGCTCATAATGAAGCCGCTTTTAAGCGTAAGAGACGTCCACGTGGTGGCTTCGGAAGTCAATATTCCTCCGCAGGAAATAATCTCGGGGAGATCCGATGCTATCATCAGCGACGGGAAAGATTTGTATGTTTTGGATATTAAAAGCATGAACAGCATGATTTTTGACAAAATGACTGCGCCCAAGGAAGAAAATATTGACCAGCTTCAACTTTATCTTCATTATTTCAAGGTGCCAAAAGGCATTCTTTTGTATGTTAATAAGAATACTTTGGCCTTAAAGGAATTTTTGGTTGGATACAGCCAAGAGAGATCCTTAGCTCTTCTCGCCTCTCTTAACGAAACAAAAAAGAAAATTGACTCTGGCACAATTCCCGACAGGATTCAGAGCTACCCGGAAGACTGGCAATGCAGATATTGCCAGTTTAAGGCAATTTGCGGCACGGCAGGATCTGGAGAGTTAAAGTGGGACTCTTTTAAGGAGCCAGTTTAAGGCAATTTGCGGCACGGCAGGATCTGGAGAGTTAAAGTGGGACTCTTTTAAGGAGAAAATTATTTCTTCAAATAAATAAGTTTTATGAGACTTCAAAGGTCTTTTTTTCTTAGGCCTACATTATTGGTGTCAAAAGAGCTTTTGGGAAAGTATTTAGTAAGGAAGATTGGCAGGAAGATTTTAGTCGGCAAGATTACTGAAACCGAGGCTTATGACGGGTTTAAGGACAAGGCTTCTCATGCCAGCCGGGGCAACACCGAAAGGAATAAAGTGATGTTCGATGAAGGCGGCAGATGGTATGTTTATTTCACTTACGGAATGCATTGGATGTTGAATATTGTCACCGGCCCCCAAAAATATCCAGCAGCTGTTTTAATACGCGGCATAGACAAGGCA
>JACPLM010000009.1 GCA_016186525.1 Candidatus Nealsoniibacteriota bacterium
ATAGAAGCACCTTGCCTTCTCTGTCATATATCCCGGTTGGGAGGATAAACGGCTTTTCCGTAAATACTTCCGGCCTGGGCAGGTCTTTGGCAAAATAAAGAAAAGCAGCCGGAATTACAATAATTAACAACAAAAAACACCCTAGCGCGATTTTTAACAATAAAATTAAAAACGGGCGTTTTTGAAAGATTTTGCGGTGAAACTTAAGCTTGGGCATGGTTAATTTTAAATATACCAACTCTTTCTATTTTTTACAAACCGTGATAAACCCCTCACCTTTTCTGCTTTCTAAACCGCCAAAACCAAAACCTGAAAAGTTTTTTATTCTTGACCAAAGAAAAGGTGCGGGGTAAATTAAAATAATGGATAAAAATCAAAAAATAGAAGAGCTGTTAAATAGGGGAGTAGAGAGGATAGCCGACGCAAAACATCTTAAAGAAAGATTGCTGTCAGGCGAGGTTCTTAGGATTAAGCACGGAGTCGACCCTACCGGTCCTAATATTCATATTGGGAGAGCCGCTCAATTTTTGAAACTCAAAGATTTTCAAGATTTAGGGCACAAAATAGTTTTAATTATCGGAGATTTCACTGCTCAAATTGGCGACGCATCGGATAAACAAGCAACAAGAAAACCGCTGTCAAGAAAAGAAGTTGAAGAGAATATGAAAAATTATACTAAGCAGATCGGGCAAATTTTGGATATAAAAAAAATAGAATTGCATTACAACAGCGAATGGCTGGGCAAACTTACAGCTGCAGAATTATTGGATTTAGCTATGAAATTTACCGCCCAACAAATGATTCAAAGAAGGAATTTTAAGGAAAGATGGGAGGCGGGCAGCCCAATCGGCCTGCACGAATTGGATTACCCGATTTTACAAGGGTTAGATTCGGTAAAAATCAAAGCCGATGTTGAATTGGGAGGATTTGACCAGTTATTTAATTTAGAAATAGGAAGAGATCTTCAGAAAATTTTTAATCAACAGCCGCAAGACATAATAACCTTGAAAATGCTTTATGGTTTAGACGGCAGAAAAATGTCTACCAGTTGGGGCAATGTGATTAATATAATCGATTCGCCAAATGAACAGTTTGGCAAAATAATGTCAATGCAGGATAGCTTGATTTCAGGTTATTTCGAGCTTTGTACGAGAGTCCCCTTAAATGAAATAGAGGGGCTGCCGTCGCGGGACGCTAAGGCCATATTGGCCAAAAAAATTGTCGAGATTTACCACGGGGAAAGAGCTGCCAAAGAAGCTGAAAATGAATTCAACCGTGTTTTTAAAGAAAAAAAAATGCCTTCAGAGGTTCCGGAGGTTAAGATTACGGAGAAATCGATTAATATTCTTGAGTTGTTGGTTCAAATAAAGTTAGCCCCGTCAAAATCCGGAGCTAAGCGCTTAGTGGAGCAAGGAGGCGTTAAAATAGGCGGAAAGGTTAGTAAGGATTGGAAAGGAGATATAGAGATAAAAAAGGGGCTTATTATTCAGGCGGGGCCGAGAAGGTTCGTAAAAATAGCCTAATAATTATATAAGTTGAACAAAAAATCCCCATACCGGGGACTTTTTGTTTGCCCTTTTGAAGGGTTTTTATGTTTTACACTTCTTCCTCCTCCTCGTCGTCTTTTCCGCTAGCGCCTTCTTCGGGTTCTTCTTCAGTGGGTGTTTCACCGTCTTCTTCTCCGGGGTTGTCTTCTTCTAAAACGAGAGGGGTTAAAATTTCCTCGTAAAGCATAATTAAAATTATTTAATTCTTATTTAATCATAACCGACCTTTCTTTGGTTTTACAAAGATATTATATGGTTTCAAAAAGGCCTGTCAACCCCCTTGACCATTTTACCGCAGCAAATTGCCAAAGCTAAGGCGTCGGCAGCGTCATCGGGCTTGGGCATATCTTTTAAACAAAGCAGCGATTGGACCATCTTTTGGATTTGTTTTTTCTCCGCTCTGCCGTAACCAGTAATCCCCATTTTAACCTGAAGGGGGGTGAATTCTTGGACGGGGACGCTGTTTTTGGCTGCAGCCAGCAAAATTACTCCTTTGGCCTGGCTCACAGGGAGAGCCGTCTTAAGATTTTTAAAAAAATAGAGATTTTCTACAGCTAAAACATCCGGCTTGTATTTTTTTATTATTTTATCCAGTTTATTGCTTAATACCATCAAGCGTTCCGCGGGAGTTAAAGAAGGGCTGGTTTGGATCAAGCCATAATCCAGACATTCCGTGATTTTGGAGTGCCTAACCACGCCGTATCCGGTCGTTGCTGTTCCCGGATCGATACCCAAGATTATCATAATAAAATTAGTCTTTTAGGTTGGAATATATTTCTTGGACGGAATCGTTTTCGTCAAGCGCTTCAAATAATTTTTCACAGGCCTCTTTTATAGCTTCGTCTGCGCTAACGCTCTCTTTTTCCACCCAATCCAAAGAAGATGATTCTATTTTGATCTTCTTTTCTTCTAAACTTTTTCTCACTTTTTCCAATTCTTCTGGTTTAGTATACACATCTAATATGTCGTCGTGCCAGCGGATATCTTCGGCCCCCGCCTCAATAACAATTAATTCTAAATCATCGTGTTTAAGGTTTATAGTTTGAAGTTTGAGGTCTATTATAACGACGCCCTTTCTTTCGAACATCCACCTTATCGCGCCTTCGCCGACCAATTTTCCGTTATGTTGGTTCAAAATTTGTTTTACTTCTCCCAAAGTCCTGTTTCTATTGTCAGTAATCCCTTCTATTATAATGGCGACATTCCCGGGACCGTAGGCCTCGAAAGAAACCTCCTCGAGTTTTCCGCCCTCTAATTCTCCCGTGCCTCGTTTTATAGCCCTTTCTATATTATCAGCTGGCATGTTGACTTCCTTGGCTTTTTCAATAGCCATTCTTAATTTGGAGTTAAATAAAGGGTCTCCGCCTCCTTTGGCAGCTATTTCAAGCTCTTTTGCGGATTTGGAAAACGCCGCGCTTCTTTTAGCGTCGGCTAATCCTTTTTGATGTTTTATAGTTTTAGCATGGCTATGTCCTGACATGTTTTTTCAATAATAAGATTATAACCCCGCTAGACAAAGATGTAAAGATAGCTGCGAGCAGCGGGGGAGCCGGAGAAGTGTTCTCGGGCAGTTTCGGCAGTATCGGGAGACCGCCTTCTAAGAGAATCTGCGGAGGTTCGCTTTCGTCCCGCCTTGGTAAGACTTCGGCTGGCGAAGCTGGCGGAGCTGGCGGAGGCCCGTCCTCCGCCGGTTTGATATTTTCATCCGCAACCCACGCTAGGCCCTGTTTTTTGATATCTTTAAGTCTTGCCTCGCCGATGCCCTTAATTTTAGTGAGCTCATCAAGAGAAGAAAACGGCCTTAAAGAGATTAATTCAACAGCTCTAGCTTCGCCGATGTGGATAATTTTCATCAAATCTTCCAATGGGGCGGTATTAATATCTATTCTTTCTGAGGCAGAAACAAAATTGGCCGAGATTGCCCCAGCCAAAATTAAAAATACCGACAAGGGGAATAATAATTTCATAAAAGATTTTGATTGCCTTTGTGTTTTAAGCCCAGGTGCTGGTAGGCGAGTTTGGTGGCCATTCTGCCTTTTGGAGTTCTGTCGATAAAGCCCAATCGCATTAAATATGGTTCGTAAATATCCAAGAGGGCGTCTTGCTCTTCAGAGGTGGCCGCTGCCAAGGTTTGCAATCCCACTGGTCCTCCGTCGAATTTAGCAATTAAGGTTTCCAATATTCTCCTATCTTCAAATTCCAGGCCCAATTCATCAACCTCCAATGAGTCCAGGGATTTTTTAGCAAGATTTTGGGTGATCAATCCCTGGTTTTCAATTTGGGCAAAATCCCTCACTCTTTTTAAAAGCCGGTTTGCCACCCTCGGAGTGAAGCGCGATCTTTGCGCAATTATTTGCGTAGCTTCCGGCTCTATCTCTACCCCTAAAATTTTAGCCGATCTCTGGATTATTTTTTCAATATCAGCAAGCTCGTAAAAACTAAGCTGGAAAGTGGCCCCAAACCTATTTCTTAGCGGGGCAGAGATTAAAGCGGCTCTGGTGGTAGCTCCGATTAAAGTGAAGCGGGGCAGAGACAATTCCATGGTGTTGGCCATAGGGCCCTTGCCGACGACAATATTCAATTTATAATCCTCCATAGCAGGATAAAGATACTCCTCAATCAATTTATTCAGTCTGTGGCATTCGTCTATAAAAAGAATATCGCCTTCAGAAAGATTGGTCAGAATGGCTGCTAAGTCCCCGGCCCTTTCAATGGCCGGTCCCGAAGTCATTTTTATGTTCGACCCCATTTCATCTGCGATAATATGAGATAGGGTAGTTTTTCCTAAGCCGGAATTGCCGTAAAAAAGCAAATGCTCCGAAGGTTCCCTCCTTTTTTTGGCGGCATCAATAATAACCCTTAGGGTTCTTTTAAGTTTTTCTTGGCCGACATACTCCTGCCAGGTTTTGGGCCTTAAGGTTTGATCTATGCTCTGGTCCTCTTGTGGAGTTGACAAATTTTTCA
>JACPLM010000015.1 GCA_016186525.1 Candidatus Nealsoniibacteriota bacterium
CAGCTGGGCGATGCGGTAAAAATTACCGACGGGCCCTTTAAAGATTTTGACGGCAAAGTTTCAGAGATTGACCAAGAAAGAGGCAAGGTCAAGGTATTGGTCAACATGTTCGGCCGAGACACTCCCGTTGAATTAGATTCTCTGCAAATTAAGAAGATTTAAGCAAATTATGAAAATTTTATTGGTCTATCCTAAATATCCCGAAACTTTTTGGAGTTTTAAGCACGCTTTGAAATTTATCGGCAAAAAAGCGACTTTTCCGCCATTGGGCCTTTTAACCGTAGCTGCCATGCTTCCTTCAGATTGGCAAAAGAAATTAGTTGACATGAACGTTGAAAACCTAAAAGACAGCGATATAAAATGGGCAGATTATATTTTTATCTCGGCAATGCTCGTTCAACAAGAATCGGTTTCAGAGCTGGTAAAATTGTGCAAATCTTTTAGCAAGAAAATTGTGGTTGGCGGTCCGCTTTTTACGGCTGGCTATCAGGAATTTAAAGAAGTAGACCATTTTATTTTAGATGAAGCCGAAGTCACTTTGCCTTTATTTTTATCAGACCTTGAAAAGGGCTCTCCTAAAAAGATATATAGAAGTGAAGAAAAGTTAGGTCTCGGCAGCACGCCCATTCCTCTTTGGAGCCTTATTGATACTAAAAAATACGCTTCTATGAATATTCAGTATTCCCGGGGATGCCCCTTTAGTTGCGACTTTTGCGATATTTCCCTGCTTTTTGGCAAAAGGCAGAGGACTAAAGACAGAGATCAATTAGTGGCAGAATTAGACAGTTTGTGTAATACGGGCTGGCGTGGCGGAGTGTTTTTTGTAGATGATAATTTTATTGGCAATAAAGATAAACTGAAGAAAGAAATTTTACCTTCCTTAATAGAATGGAGGAAAGAGAAGAAATATCCTTTTACTTTTTCTACCGAGGCGTCTGTAAATTTAGCTGATGACGAAGAATTAATGGATTTAATGGTCAAAGCTGGATTTGGAGTAGTTTTTTTGGGCATTGAAACTCCGGAAGAAGATAGTTTAACCGAATGCGGTAAATTTCATAATAAAAATCGTGATTTAATATCTTGCATTAAAAGAATCCAAAGAAAAGGCATGGAGGTGCAGGGCGGCTTCATAGTCGGATTTGATAATGACAAGCCGTCGATTTTTGAAAGACAAATTCAATTAATTCAAAAAAGCGGAATCATAACCGCCATGGTCGGAATTTTAGGGGCACTGCGCGGCACAAAGCTTTACCATCGATTGGAAGGAGAAAAGAGGTTATTGAAAGAGGCCTCGGGCGACAACACCGATTTTTCAATTAATTTTGTGCCCAAGATGGACCGAGAAATTCTGTCAGCCGGTTATAAAAAAATTGTTTCTACTATTTATTCGCCCAAATGCTATTATCAGCGGGTTGCTAATTTTTTAAAAGAGTATAGAATTAAAGTTAAAATAAAAGTTCGTTTTCGTTTTTATTATCTTAGGGCTTTTTTCCATTCCCTCTGGCTTTTTGGGATAAGAGAAAAAGGGCAAATCTATTTTTGGAAGCTGATTTTCTGGACCCTGATAAATCGCCCCAAGTCTTTCCCCCAGGCAATAATTTTCGCAATTCAGGGGTATCACTTCAGAAAAGTTTACGAAAAATATTTTTAATCCGTTAATAATTATATGGCAAAGAAAATTAAAGCTATCGTAAAATTACAAATTCAAGCAGGGGCTGCCACTCCGGCCCCTCCGGTGGGGCCTGCTTTGGCGCAGCACGGAGTAAATATTTCTGAATTTTGTCAGAAGTTTAACGAGGCCACAAAAGCTAATCAAGGATTCAAAATTCCCGTAGAAATTACGGTTTTTGAAGACAGAAGCTATACTTTTAAATTAAAACAGCCTCCGGCCTCCGATCTTTTGAAAAAGATTGCCGGAATTGAAAAGGGCTCCGGCGTTCCCAACAAGACCAAGGTTGCTAAAATTACCAGAGAGCAGCTTCGGAAAGTTGCCGAACAAAAGATGGAAGATTTAAATGCTGAAGATATTGAGGCTGCTATGAAAATCATTGAAGGCACGGCAAGGCAAATGGGCATTGAGATTGCACCTTGAAAAGGAGAAAAAAGTGGCCAATCCTAGTTGGGATGAAACAGCTATGAAGGTTGTTGATGCATACAGCAAAAGATCGCATTGTAAATGGTTTAAAATTGGCGTAGCTTTTTTCAGGGATGACAGGCTTTTGGTTGTTGGCTACAACGGCTCGCCGCGCGGAGAGCCGCACTGCGACAAAGTTGGTTGCGCAAAAGAAGTTGACGGCAAGAGGTTGCCTGCCGGTTCAGGGCTTTGCCGCGGAGCGCACGCTGAAATGAATGCCATAGTTAATGCCGCTTCTGAAGGCATTAATTTAAAAAATGCCCGGGTTTACTGCACTTATTCGCCATGTTATTCCTGCGCCAAGGTTTTAGTTAATTTGCCAATCACCGAGTTCATATATAAAATAAAATATCCAGACGAAGACTTAAGAGCTATTGAATTATTTTTGAGGCGAGGCATTGCTGTCAGGCAATATAAAGTAGTATAATGGATTAATGGAAATTCGGATTCAAAAAATAGATCCATCTGCCAAAATTCCCACTTTCGCTTATAGCGGGGATGCTGGTATGGATCTTTTTTCTTTGGAAGATTGTCAGATATCTTCTTTAGATAAAAAAAGCATAAGTACCGGTTTGAAAATAGCAGTTCCGGAAGGATACGCGGGTTTTGTTTGCGACAAATCGGGATTAGCATTGAATCACGGGCTTACCACATTAGCCGGCGTTTTAGATTCGGGTTACAGAGGAGAGTTAAAAGTGGTTTTGATGAATTTAGGCAAGGAACCGTACGAAGTCAAAAAGGGCCAAAAAGTTGCCCAGCTGGTAGTTAAAAAGATAGAAAGACCGGAAATTGTTGAAGCTGTTTTAGACGAGACGGAGCGCGGCAAAAAAGGATTTGGCAGTTCCGGCTTAACTTAAATGCAGAAAAATACTTATAAAGGCAAGTTCATAGTTTTCGAGGGGCTGGACGGTTCCGGCCAATCCACCCAAACCAATCTTTTGGGAGATTTTTTAGTTGGAAAGGGTTATGAAGTTATTTTAACCAAAGAACCGACTAAAGATTCCGAGGCCGGTCAAAAAATCCGCCAAGTTTTAGATAAAAATACACAGGTGTCACCTATGTATTTACAGGAGTTGTTTGCCCAAGACAGGGGAGAGCATTTGGATAACTTAATTATCCCTGCCTTAAAAGAAGGCAAAATGATTGTTTCCGACCGTTATTTTTTTTCATCTTTCGCCTATGGCGCATCATCGGGAGTTGAGGCAGAAGAACTTATAAAGCTTAATAGTGAATTTTTAATGCCCGACTTAACTATTATTTTAAAAGTCAGGCCGGAAGTTTGCATGGAAAGGATAGGAAAGAGGGGAGGCAGCCAGACCCTTTTTGAAGAAGCAGAAAAGCTTAAAAAGGTTTGGCAAACCTACGAAACATTGCCACGGCGTTTTGAAAATGCTTATATTATAGATGGAGAAAAAAGCATTGAAAAAGTTCACGAAAATGTTAAAGCTCTTTTACAAGAGAAATTTAATATTAGGATGTTATAATCCATGGAATGGCCTGTAAGATACAAAGAGCTCTTGGTCTTGGGGAATTTAAACTCCAATATCGGAGTTGTTTGCCATTGGACTCATAAAGATTTAATTGTTTCTGGTTTGAACAAAGATACTTATGCCGCAGCAGGTCAGCTTTACAGCCATGATTTGGGCGTTTCTTCGATAATCAGGAATGTTTTGGCCCACCCCTTCATTGATACGCTGGTTTTATGCGGCAACGAAGGCGCGATTGAAGAAAGCAAGTCCAGCAAGGCCTTATTGAATTTGATTAATAATGGAGTTGACGCAAACCACTCTATTTTAGGAGTCAGCAGGTCAAGAATAGAAAGAGATATCCCGATTGATAAAATAAATTTGTTCCGTTCCAGGGTAAAACTTGTAAATTTACTCGGGGAGAATGACTCTGTAAAAATTCAAAAAGCTATCGACGATAATTTTAAGGTCAGTTCGCAAAGATATGAAACTTTTATTTTTCCCGAACCGCAAAAAACAGAAAACTTGGAGTTGCCCTCTGAAGAAGCGGTTTTCGTTGTCAGGAGAAAAAAGGCAGCCGAATGCTGGATAGATATTCTCAAATATATTATGACTTTTGGCAAAGTGAAAAGCTCTCAATATAAAGAAAAGCAGAAAGAGCTGGTGGATTTAATAACGATTATTGAAGACGAAGATTTAAACAACCTTTATCTGCCAGCTTATTTGCCCTTAACTGAAAAGCAAATTAAAGAATATATTTTGACGATTACCACTGCCAAAAAAATAGAAGGGATAAAATATACCTACGGCCAAAGATTGAGAGAGCACAACGGAGTTGATCAAATTCAGGACATTATTGATACTATTTCCAGGGCTCCTCATTCAAGGAGGGCCATAGCTTCGACTTGGAATGTCGCATTGGACCACGCAAGCGATAATCCTCCCTGCTTGGATTTAGTTCAGGCTTTGGTTCAAAACAGCAAGCTCTATTTAACGGTCTATATTCGTTCTAATGATATGTTTATGGCGTGGCCGGAAAATGTTTTTGGCATTTTGGCTTTGCAGGATTTGATTATTAAAGAAGCCAACAAGAAAAATCCGGAATTAAATCTTAAAACAGGACCGATTATTACAATTTCCTGTTCTGCCCATATTTACGAAAGGAATTGGGAAGAAGCCAAGGGAATTTTAAAGGAAAATTCCCAACTTCAATGCGCATGGGATCCGCGGGGCAATTTCGTGATTGAGGTTTCCAACGCCGCAATTAATGTTTATAACGCCTCCGACCCAGTTAACTTAAGATGGCAAGGAAAAAGCGCCCAAGAAATTTTAGACCAGATGATTTTTTACGCTTCCCAATCTTCCCATGCAGCTTATTTGGGCAGCGAATTGGCGAAGGCAGAATTTGCCTTAAAGAATAATTTAAAGTATATTCAAGAGTAAGGAGGAAATTATGCCATACATTAAGCAAGAATATCGTCCAATGCTCGATCCTCATATTGAGAAATTAGCAAAGGAAATAAAACGGCTTGCTCAAGAGAGCGGTCAAGAAGGTGATTTTGCAGGGTTTTTAAATTATACTTGCACGAAATTGGCAATCAATGTAATGCCAGCTCGGCGCTATAAATGGATCGCCATGATTACTGGAGTTTTCAAGAATATCGCAGATGAGTTTTATCGCCGCGTAGGGGTTCCCTATGAGGATGAGCAAATAGAAAAAAACGGAGATGTTTTCCCCCGTTGAACAAAAATCCATCCCGCTAAGCGAGGATGGATTTTTTCTAAGGAAGCTGGAAATGGTCTTTAAACGGCTTGTAGTTTTTCTTTAAGAATGAGAAAAACTCTTTTTCATTATTGAAAACTTTATCGCAAAAATAGGTGATAAAAGGGCTGCCTTCGCCGCCTGGGTGTACCACCCAGACGGTTTTATTTGTTTCGTGGGCCTCCCTTAGTTCATTAATCACTCCGGGCGAAGAAACAACTTTCGGGAAAAAAGCGATGACTTTTTTACTCTGCTTTACAAACCAATAGAGGTCGCGGTTGACCACTTGGGTGTAAAAGACCGGGTTTTTTCTTCTTTTTTTATCAATTTTGACTACTGCAGGCCCCGATCCCAACTCAACTATTCTAGGGTCAAAAACGATGAAATATCTGTTTAATTCTTCAATAAATTTATCTACCCTTGATTGCATTTTCTTTTCCTGCAAATGAGTTATCGGCATGCTGATATAGACAGGTTCCTGCTCCGGGCAGAAGATCAAACGGTAGAGCCCTGAAAGCGGCTGTTTCGACGGAATAACGTAGAAGGGCCTTAGGTTCATATCGGCCCAGGAAGAGGTTACTTCAACTTCAATATTTTGCCATAGCAGTATTTCTTCGATAGTCAGCCTTTCTGGCTTCCATTGGGGCCTTTTATCTAATCTTTTTTTCATATCTTTGGCGTCATCAATAAATGTTACAAATGCATCGGCATTAAATTGCGCCGGGTAGAATCTATCGTAGGCCTTGGTGAATATTTTTTTCCATAAAAAGAAAGCATGGATGTTGATAAAAACCGCATCGTAAGTTTTGACATCTTTTTTTAATGAACTTAAAATGATTTCAAAAACAGCGCTTCTTAGGGAGTTTAATACATGGGGATTCGCATTAAGTATGTTTTCGGTTGTAAGAGTGATGCCGATTTTTTCCGCTTGTTCGAAAATCATTTGCCCCACATTATAAATCTTCACCATTTTTTTATGGCTTTTGGCGAATTTTTCAAGCAGAGCTAAATATTCTTTTCTTCCGCATCCCGAAATACCGGTAGTGATGATTAACATATATGTCATTTTACTGTAGCATTTTTTTGAGTTAGAATCAAAATATGGCATATAAAACGACAATTGGTTTGGAAATTCACGCCGAACTCAAAACAAAAAGCAAGATGTTTTGCGATTGCCTTAATGATGTTAAAGAGCATCATCCCAATGTCAATATTTGCCCTATTTGCATGGGCCATCCTGGCGTTCTGCCGGTTATCAACGAAGAAGCAGTGAAGAAAGTTATTAAAACCGGCCTTGCTTTGGGCTGTAAAATTTCCGAGCGTTCAAAATTTGACAGAAAAAATTACTTTTATCCGGATCTTCCAAAGGGCTACCAAATTTCGCAATACGACCAGCCTTTATGCTCAACCGGAACCTTAAATGGGATAAAGATAAAAAGAGTACACTTGGAAGAAGATACCGGGAGATTGGTTCATCCCAAAGGAGCCGATTATTCTTTGGTTGATTTTAACCGAGCGGGAGTTCCTTTAATGGAACTAGTAACCGAACCCGAGCTTAGCTCGGCTAAAGAAGCCCGTTTATTTGCTGAAGAGCTGCAGCTAATTCTGCGCTACTTGGGGGTTTCTGACGCTGACATGGAAAAAGGCCAGATGAGAGTGGAAGCGAATATTTCTTTAAGTTCAACCAGCAAGCTGGGGACTAAAACTGAAATTAAAAATCTTAATTCTTTCAGGGCGGTGGAAAAGGCCTTAGATTATGAAATTGCCAGGCAGGCAGAAATTTTGAAAGACGGCAAAAAAGTCATTCAGGAAACGCGCGGTTGGGACGATGCAAAGGGGATAACGGTGAGCCAGCGGCTTAAAGAAGAGGCCAAGGATTACAGGTATTTTCCGGAGCCCGATTTGCCCGTCCTGCATTTTACCAATAAACAGATTAAAGAAATTATGAAGGAGATCCCGGAGATTCCCCAGCAAAGGAGAGAAAGATTAAAAAAAGAATACGGCCTCGGAGAAAAAGAAATAGAAATGTTTACGCAAAATAAGGATTTTGGAGAGTATTTTGAAAAAGTTGTTTCAGAATTTGACCCGAAACTTCCAAAAGATGAAATTTCAAAACTTATCAAGCTGGCGTCTAACTATTTAATAACTGATTTACAGGGGCTATTAAAAGGCGGCGGCGTTTCAGGAGAAGATTTTGCGATAACTCCGGAAAATTTCGCTGATTTCATTTCTCTAATCAATGATGGGAAAATTTCCAGCAAAATCGCTAAAATGGTTTTAGTCGAAATGTTTTCTGCGGGAGCCGACCCTTCGCATATCATCGAAGAAAAGGGTTTGTCTCAAATTGACGACCATGGCCTGATAGAAAACATTATTAAGGAAGTTATTTCCCAAAATCCGAATCCGGTTGCAGATTACAAGAAAGGCAAAGTCGCCTCTTTGCAATTTTTGGTGGGCCAAGTGATGTCAAAAACCAAAGGAAGGGCCAATCCCGAGAAAGTCCGCCAAATACTCTTGGCGCAGTTAAAATAGAAAATTTTTTACTAAAATTTCAGCTTTTTTGTAATCGTCAATCCAGCGGGTGCGCTTGTCCCTCTTAAACCAAGTCATTTGGCGTTTGGCGAAGTGCTCGATGTCTTTTTGGAGACCGGTCAAGAGGACTAAGAGAGCAGGTCTCTTACAGAGACCGGGTCTCTGTAAATCCTGCAAATACCGCGTCACCCACCGGTATTCCAAACCGAATTCCTCTAATCTTTTCCAAGAAACTCCGTTTTTGTGAAGTTTTTTGACTTCTTCCATCATGCCAGCTTTCAGTCTTCTTAGGAGACGTTTTTTTATCAGTTTTTTTAATTCCTCCGGATTTTTTTTAATGCCGATCAGTAATGCTGGATATGGCAGAGGATGCTTTCTAAAAGCCGGTACAGGTTTTTCTGTCTTAATTACGATTTCCAGAGCCCTAATCAGTCTCCTGCGATTATATTTGTCTATATTTTTGGCTCTTCTCGGGTCAAGTTTTTCTAATTTCTTAAATAATTCTTCAGTGGTTAGTTTTTCGAGTTTCAATCTTAGGGCATAATCCGGCTTAACCTCTGGTATTAATAAACCGTCTATTAGGGCCTGAATGTAAAAACCGGTGCCGCCGCAAATGATAGGCACTTTATTTTTTTTGAAAATTTTATTTATGGCCTTTAGGGATAGTTTTCTATATTGCGCCACGGTAAATCTTTTTTTTGGCGAGGCAACATCCAAGAGGTGGTGGGGGACTCCCTGCATTTCCTTTTTGGTTATTTTCCCTGTCCCAATATCCATTCCTTTATAAACTTGCCTTGAGTCAGCCGAAATCACTTCGCCATTAAACTTTTTGGCGAGCTTTACAGCCAAGTCGCTTTTGCCTGAAGCAGTTTGTCCTAAAATAACGATGAGTTTTTTGGCCATTGACATTTTTTAAAAAAGAGTTAATATGCTTTGTGGATCGAATAAAGGAAAGGAGGTGCGTAATGCCTAAGACCTATTTCTCTGTAAAATACCTTAATCCCGACTATCCAGACGAGATTTGGGCTGCGGATTGGGCTTTTCTCGGGCGCAAGGAGTGGAGTTTATCGTATTCTGTAAAAGATATGATGAGATGGACAGCCGCTCATGGGTTTAACGAATTAGCGCGTTCGGCAATTCTTGAAAAGTTTGGACTTTCATCGCGGAAAGACAGATACTCAGAGCCCAGGGTTTTTCAAATGAGTCCAGCTGAATTAATAGAAGAGAGAAGGAAGATGGAGAGAGAGCATGGTTTACCTCGCCTGGAAGTAGTTTCTGATAATATTTGCAATGATCCGCCCAAAGCAGAGGAATTCGATTAAGGGAGCTTAGCTCCCTTTTTGTTTTGCCAATACTTCCATCAGTATTTTTTCCCTTCGTTTTTTTTCTTTGAAGGGCACATTATCTTTCAATAAAAAGGCGGCAGTTCCCGGCCTTGGAGAGTATTTGGAAATATAGGCGATGTTAAATCTTATCTCCTTGAATAATTTTAAGGTATTCTCAAATTGTTTTTTTGTTTCCCCCGGGAAACCCACAATAACGTCGGTAGATAAATTAATGTTTGGGATTTCCTCCCTTATTTTTTTAACCAAATTTTTATACTCTTTTACAGTATAACGCCTATTCATTCTTTTTAAAATTTTGTCGTCGCCTGACTGCACGGGCAGATTAAGATATTTTGCCACTTTTTGGCATTTTGCCATAGTATCAATCAGTTCGTTAGAAAAGTCAGCAGGATTGGGAGAGCTAAATCTTATTTCAAAGTCGCCGGCTATTTCGTTTAAAATCTTTAACAGTTTGGCAAAGTTGATCAAATGACTAGAGGGGGATTGGTAATCATTGACATTCTGGCCCAAGAGCCAGATTTCTTCAATCCCAGCTTTCACCGTTTTTTTTACTTCATTTAAGATGTCTTTATGGCTGCGGCAGACTAACGGCCCCCGAGTATGGGGGACTACACAGTAAGTGCAGAAATTATTGCAGCCATTCGAAATTCGCACAAATTGACTAAGAGGGCTGAGAGACCCGGTTTCCTCGGGAGACCAGGTCTCAACACCGCCGATTTCGTCGAACATTCCTCTAAATTTTGCCTTATCTTTTTTTAAGATGCAGCCAGTCAGTACAGTTTTTAGTTTACAGTTTTTATTTTTTAGTTGGCTGAATTTTTGGTTCAAGCCCAAAACTCTATCTACTGCCGATTGCCTTACCGAGCACATATTAACCACGACTAAATTTGCCTCCTTGATATTTGGAGTAGATTTATATCCTTTATTTTTGAGTTCTTGGGCGATTCTTTCGGAGTCCGCTTTATTCATTTGGCAGCCAAAAGTAATGATGTGGCATTTCTTCATACAGTTGATTCTACAATAAAAAAACGGCCCCGAAAAGGGGCCGCAGGCTTTAATGAATTTCCTCTTTTTTCTCTTTAAGGAAAGACCGCCACTGCTCTAAGAATTCCACAAAAACCTGAAAAGGCATGTCCAGCAGGGAGTTGAATAAAACCGCCACGGCGTTGTATTTCCGCCACTGGTTGGAAAGCCATTTTCCTACCTGAATAATCGGCAGAGAGAAAAGATCAATAAAAATATATAATAATCCTTCTTTATCTTTTTCTATTTTAAGTTCTTTAGCTCTCTGGCGTATTTTTACTCCGGCAAAAGATATCAGAGAGATAAACATCAAGAAAATGGCGATGGAAATCAAGCTGAAACTTAATTTTCTCAATCCCCAAACAATCGTGCCGAAAGAAGCGACAAAGCTTAGAAGATATATGAATGCGATAATCGAATTAAGGACAAGCCCTCTTTTCATGCTAGGCTTTACTTCATAAACATCTTTTCTTTCTCTTTCATAGATTATTTTGATTACTTCCATAACAACCATTTCTTCATTTTGCCTGGATGGCGGCCTGATGCTTAGAACCAGGAAAATCATTAAAAGGGACGGGATAACAATGTTTATTCCTAAATTTATATTTGAAAATTCTCCCGTAATATATTTGTCAAAAGGCACTTCTATTATAAAAGCCACCAGCATTTTAGAAACCAATATCGACATTGTGCTGTAAAAGGCGGCTCTTCTTAATCTGCCCCTCACTTTTTTTAATCTTTCTTTATAGGCAGCTCTGATTTTATTTTCCAGCATACTCGCATTTTCCAAATTGTTCTTTGCCAAAGAGGGTTCGGCCGCAACAATATCATCCAATATCAAATAGGCGGTATCGTATCTTTCGCAAACTGCATAAAACTTTTCTGCCAGAGGATGGCTTAAGTGCGTTTCTAATTTCTCCCAGATAAAATAGATATTTTTCGTGATTTCTTCCAGTTTTTCCTGAGGAAGATTGGCCCAATCCGGGTACCATTTTTTCAATAGATTGTAGGCAATAAGCGAAAAATCAAGCTTGAATAGCGCTTTCTGAATGGCGATATAGATTTGGATTCTTTTTTCCTCCGGGCTGATTTTTGCTTCAATTCTTTCTTCCATCAATTCTGCCATAAAATCCATTAAGGCCTCTTCTTTGATGGGGGGAGCTAAAATTCCCTCTGTCTCACAGGCGGCAATTCCCGAAAGCCAATCGTAAAGATTCATCTGCAGTTTTTCTTTAGGCGGCTTAGGGGCGTTGTCTAAGATATAGAGGTATTTATCAATTGATTTTTGGATTTCAGCAATTTTTGATTCAGGTATGGCGTCATTGGGGAAGTGTCCGCCGCGGATTAATTCGTGGACAAGGGGCTCGGAAATATCTTTTCCGTCTCTTCTTAAAAATAACCGTCTTTTTAAAACTCTCTCTATGGCTGTTTTCCTCAATAAGTGCTCTTCTCTCCAATCAATAACGCCCCGCATTTTTTCATAAAATTTGGCTACCTTGCTGGCCACCTCATCTACGTGGATTTTCACTTCTCCTTCCGCTCCCTGCGAGCGAAACCATGTTTGATATATACTTATTAATCGTTGAGTGTTTTGCGATAGTTGAGCCATAATATTATTCCATTTTAACTCTTTCTAAAAATTCATTCAATTTCATATTGCCCAAGTTTCCCTTGCCTCTTTCTCTGACGCTGATTTCCCCGGATTCCGATTCTTTGTCTCCCACTATGATAAGATAGGGGATTTTTTGCAATTCTCCCTCCCTTATTTTTTTGGACATGGTTTCATTTTCACCGCTAATTTCAACCCTAATAGAGCCAAGCTGCTCTTTGATTTTTTGGGCGTATTCTAAGTGCCTGTCGGCAATCGGTATTATCAAGCACTGGACAGGGCTCAGCCAAAATGGCAGGGCTCCCGCATAGTGCTCAAGCAGGAAAGCCATGGTTCTTTCTATGGCGCCTATGGAAGAGCGGTGTATGACGATGGGCTCTTTTTCTTTGCCGTCTTTGTCTATATAGCTAAGCTTGAAGCGTTTGGGCATGACAAAATCGTATTGTATAGTAAAGGCGGTATCTTCCTTGCCGGCAAAGTTTTTCATTTGAATGTCGATTTTAGGGCCGTAAAAAGCAGCTTCTTTTTCAGCTTCAAAAAAAGGAGATTGCCTGCCCATTAAAACTTTCCTCAAGGCATTTTCGGCAAAACTCCAGGCCTCGTCATCTTTATAGTATTTTTTGGAATTTTTTCTATCGCCCAAAGATAATCGGTAGCGAAAGTTTACCCCCATTTTCAGGCCCAAGGCGGAAGCTACGTGTTCTATTAAATCCATAACTTTGTTTATTTCATTATTGGCCTCTTCTTTTTGGCAAATAATATGGGCGTCAGCTAAGCAAAAACTTCTGACTCTGATCAGCCCTGTTAATTCTCCAGATTTTTCGTACCTGAATTGTTTTGCCAGTTCAGCGATTCTGAAAGGCAATTCTTTGTATGACCTCGGCCGGCTGGCATAAAGCTGGAAATGATGGGGGCAGGTCATGGGGCGTA
>JACPLM010000022.1 GCA_016186525.1 Candidatus Nealsoniibacteriota bacterium
AACGATGGAATTGTCGATGTTTATGATATTTTGCCATATAACAGCGCTGGCGTTATTTCAAGTTGCGGCATGCTTTGCGATTCGCCTCAAGCTCGCGAACGTTTCTGGCGCCTGAAATCTCCATTAGCGCTCGGAAAAGAGCCAAAGATATACAGGCACCCCTTCTTTTTCCCCATGGGTATGGGCGGAGGGGGCGGAGGGGGCGGAGGCGCGATTTTCCCCTTCTTAACTTGGCTTCAAGGAACGGGGAGTCCGCCATTTATGGAAACATTCAAGCGCAGCATCGCAAATAATATCTTAAATGGATTGTTTATCCCAACGCATATTCCCGGAACTAAAACTATTTTGCGCATGCCTCCGGCTAAAGTGAAAGAACGCACATATGTCTTTATTGGCGCCACAAACCGCGCTTGGATGATCGATCCCGCTATTCGGCGGCCCGGACGCATGGGGCTTACAGCGCGCTTTAAGATACCCGGCATTGAGGAAAGGCCAGACATTATCGATCTTTATATCACCAAGGCAGTTAAAGATAATTTACTGCGTCCTGAATTGCTTGCAAAAGAGGCCATTGAAGAATTTGCTCGCGCCACAGCTGGCATGAGTCCTGCTGAAATTGAAGCTGCTATAAACACTTCTTACGATATGCGGGGCACGCATATTAAGAATTTGAAACGCATTAAAGCCATGCTTGATAGCGGCGTTCTGTTTGATAGTCTTCTTGAGCAAGACCGCAAATACTGGCTTCGCCATCAGGATGAAATCAAGAATGAGGGCTGGGATGATGACCGCGCTGATATGAGAGCCCTCCTTGAGGCGCGCAATACGCTTATTTATGGCAGGGCAGATCCCGGATTGACTACCGCTCAACATCGTGAGCAGACAGCTGTTCATGAGTATTGGGGGCATTTCATTTTTCTGAAGGCAGCTCTTGGCAATGTAGAGCGTCCCTCGGTTATTTCTGTAATGCCGCGCGGACAGGCGCTTGGCATGGTAGCTCATATTGCGAAAGAAGAGCGCGATCCAAGACCCCAGCGCTTTTACGAAGGGCTGATAAGACTTATGCTTGGATCGGTAGTTGCTGAAAGATTCTTCTTTGGCGAAAACCAGCCCGGAGTTTCAAGCGATCTTGAGAATGCGACGCGCGTTGCATCTTTCATGGTAGGTAAAGTTGGCATGGCTCCGTATGGTTGGAATAATTATACGGCAGCAGAAAAAAAGCGTTTTGCCGAGATTGGCGAAACTCTTATTGCAGTTCCAGATGAGCAAATTGCCCTATTAAATCCTCTTGCCCGCGGCTTTGTAGAGAAAGTTCTTTCTAACCCGAGTTCGCGGGAACGCGTAGCAGTGATGCTCGGGCAGGCATTTGTGGATGATTATCGGCTTATTCGCGCCAATATCAATAAGGATTATGAATTTCACAAAGGCGTTGTTGCCGAATTGCTTCGCCTTGATGAGCTCGGCGGCGCGGCGCTTGAAAGGGTTTGGGAGAAATTAGATAAAATATTGGTCAACTGGGATCAATTTAATGACAAACAGCGTTCTTGGTGGCCAGATCAGATTACGGCCATAGAAAATCCCTTCTATAATGCATCGAAAAAATCAGAGATAGAGGAGGTTTTAGCAAATGAAACGCCTCCTGAGAAATAGCATTTTCGTCATCATAATTGCAGCCGTCCTAATTATGGCGTCACGCGTATATTATGGCGAAAATTCTTCTGGCATTCAAGGCAAGACGCCTCTCGCAAGGATTCAGTCAATAGTTAGTTCGTTGAATTCTAATATTGATTATAAAAATTTAGGCAGAGTTTCTTTGTTAGGTTATAACGCAGAGAGTCAAGCATGGAATTTTTCTTTAATAGTTTTTAAACCAAGCAAAGAGATAACGCAGCCCGACCAGCAGATTATTTTCAGTCTTATAAAAGATATTTTTGTGAAAGCTTCCGGTCAAATTTTTGGCAATACGGGGATAAACATACTGGCGATATATCCAGATGGAAAAGTATTTTTGCTTTCCATGTCCCCCGATAGTGTGAAAGAAATAAAGAGGTACGAAGAAAGAGGGGAAGATCCGGAAGATTGGTATCGTTATGTTTCCGAAGTTCCAGCTTCCATACAATTACAGCAGGAGAATCAGCAAGAGCAAAGTCCGAAGGAACAAAATAAGTAATAAATTTAAAAGCGTTCAGCTTAACTGGACGCTTTTTCGTTTTTTAGTTTTGAGTTAAGATAAAATAGTGGTTAAAGATATTATTAAAAAATTTATCCCCGTTTTTTTGCTTGATTGGTATTATTTGTCTCTGCCGTTTTTGGGAGCGATTTTTTATCGTTTTCCGTCAAAGAAAATAAAGGTAATCGGAGTAACGGGGACTAATGGTAAATCCACAGTAGTTTCAATGATAGCCGAAATTTTAAAAGAAGCGGGTTTCAAAACTGCGTCTTTATCATCAATTAAATTTAAAATTGCGGACAAGGAATGGGTAAACACTCTGAAAATGACAATGCCAGGCAGAATGAAATTGCAGAAATTTTTAAGGCAGGCAGTTGATGCCGGCTGTGAATTCGCTGTTCTAGAGGTGACATCTGAAGGGATAAAACAGCATCGCCACAGTTTTATTGATTTTGATACGGCCGTATTTACCAATTTAAGCAAAGAGCATATTGAAAGGCACGGATCTTTTGAAAAATACAGAGAGGCCAAGGGAAAACTCTTCCGGGCATGCAAAAATATCCATATTATTAATCGCGATGACGAAAACGCGGAATATTTTTTACAATTTCCAGCAAAAAAAAAGTACGGCTTTGATTTATGTGATGATTTGTATGAGGCCCGGCCTCATACAAGTTGTATGAGGCCGGGCCTCATACAAGGCCTCACGCAACATATCGGGATTAAAGACATCCAGCCGCTTAATTTAAAATTACTGGGCGATTTTAATATTTATAATGCTCTGGCCGCGATTTCCGTGGGTTTGTCGCAGGGAATTGACCTTGAAATTTGTAAAAGAGCTGTAGAGAAAATAGAAAATATACCGGGCCGGATGGAATTAGTCATCAAAGAGCCGTTTAAAGTTTTTGTAGATTATGCTCACACCCCAGCCGCACTCCGTAAAGTCTACGAGACTCTGCTAAAACCCAGACCTCAAACCCCAAACCCTAAATTAATTTGTGTGCTCGGAGCAGCCGGCGGCGGGAGAGATAAATGGAAGAGGCCGGAGTTGGGAAAGATTGCCGCCCAATATTGCGATCAAATTATTTTAACAAACGAAGACCCGTATGATGAATCGCCAGAGAAAATTTTAGAAGATGTCGCCAGGGGAGCTCCAGATGCCCAAAAAATATTAGACAGAAGAGAAGCGATTAAAACTGCCTTAGGTTTAGCAAATCCTGGCGATGCGGTAATTATTACCGGCAAGGGGTCTGAACCGTGGATGTGCGTTAAGGGCGGGAAAAAAATTCCATGGTCGGACAACTTGACATAGTTTCCGGTAGAGATACCATGGTTTAGATACCAGCAACTTGAAAAATAAAAAAGGAGGAAGAGATGGACTGTAAAAGAGCAAGAGAGCTAGTGCTCAAGCACATTGTTTTTTTAGCTACCCTGGAAGGCGAAAAAGTGGCGACAAAAGAAGAAATTTTAGCTGCCTTTAGTCATGTAAAATGCTGCCCTGATTGGCTATGCCTTCAGGTTTGGCATGTTGTTTTCCATGCATCGATGGAATTACCCCGGATTAAAAAAGAAATAGCTGATTTGAAAAATAAAACTGACGGATGGGATGGAGAATATTGAAATGAGGAAAGCAATGTTTAAGTTCGGGAAAGACGAGAAAAAGTGCTCAGGCTGCAGGATTTGCGAAATGGCTTGCGTTCTTTATAACAAAAAAGAATGCAATCCCAAAAAAGCATTCATAAAAATCAGCGGGAATTTTCCTGAACCGGGCGGGTATAATATAAAAATACTCAAAGGCTGCACGCTTTGCGGCGAGTGTACCAGAATTTGTCCCATTGGCGCTCTTTTTGAAAAGAAAAATCCGGAGGAGCAAAAATGAACGGCTACGGCGGGAAGATTTTAGCGGTCAATTTAACCAACGGGTCTACTCCATTCGTGATTTTAGATCCGGAGGTTGCTAAAGGATGGATTGGCGGTCGTGGTTTTGCTTCAGCTTTTCTTTATTATGCTATTGAGAAAGGAACTGCCCCTTTTAGCCCGGAAAACGCAGTAGTCATGGCTTCGGGCCCCCTTTCGGGAACTTTTGTTCCGGCTGCAGGGAAAGTGCATTTTGCCACCAAATCTCCTTTAACTGGAGGTTATGGCGACTCTAATATGGGCGGCCACATTGCAGCTGAAATGAAGTATGCCGGCTTTGATGCGATTATTATTATCGGTAAATCTAAAAGGCCATGTTATCTTTTCATCCAAGATGATGAGGTGCAAATCAGAGAGGCAAAGCATCTTTGGGGCAGGGGAGCAATTGAAACAGAAAAACTCTTAAAAGAAGAATTGGGGCAAGATTTTCAGATAGCAGTTATCGGCCCTGCCGGAGAAAAAAAGGTTTCTTTCGCCTGCATCAGCCATGATTTTGGCAGACAGGCAGGAAGATGCGGCATTGGCGCCGTTCTTGGTTCAAAGAATTTAAAAGCCATTGCTGTCAAAGGCACTAAGGGAATCAAAATTGCCGATTTTGACGAGATGGTTCGCCAAGGCAAGAAAATGTTCAGTTGGTGCCAAGAGCAGCCGTTCTTAAAGATATTTCAGCGCTGCGGGACTCCGGTGGTGACAGAAATGGTCAACCAATGGGGTTCTCTGCCGATTAATAATTTTAAGACGGGACATTCCGACCAAGCCAAAAATCTTCACGCAGAAACCATGAGAAAAGAAGTTGTTATCCATGATAAAGCTTGTTTTGCCTGCCCCATGGCTTGCGGAAAATATTCAAGAGCCAAGACCGAAAAGTTCGACGTTTATGTCGAAGGTCCGGAATATGAAACCATTGCTCTTTGCGGAAGCAATTGTGGCATTTTTGATATAAAAGAGGTGGCTTACGCGAATTATCTTTGCGACGAGCTGGGGATTGATACGATTTCCGGAGGAGGAGCTGTCGCTTTCGCTATAGAATGCTTCGAGAAAGGAATTATAACCAAAGAAGATACCGATGGCCTTGAATTAAAATTCGGCGACATTCAAACTTTTGAGTATCTTATAAAAAAGATCGCTCTTAAAGATGATTCTTTGGGGAAACTTCTTGCCAAAGGCGTTAAAGCGGCTTCCAGGAAACTAGGAAAAGGGTCCAAGGACTTTGCTATACAGGTAAAGGGTTTGGAATGGTCGGGCTATGAATCCCGCGATGCCATGGCAATGCTCTTGTCTTATTTAACTTCCGATAACGGCGCGCATCACAGCCGAGCTTGGGCGATAACTAAGGATATTGAATTAGGCCGAAGTTTAGTCGATGGAAAAGCGGAAATAGATATTTATCTTCAGCATATCAGGCCAATGTTTGACATGCTGGGAGTTTGCAGGTTCACTTGGGTGGAGTTGGGCATTGAACCCGAAACATATCCGCAGATACTTAAAGCGGTTACCGGCAATGATTACGCCTTAGATGATTTGCTTAAGGCGTCAGAAAGAGTTTGGACTCTGAATAGGGCTTTCTGGTTTAGAGAAATTAAGGATTTCGGACGCAAATATGATATGCCTCCAGCCAGATTTTACAAAGAGCCGGTTCCTACGGGTCCAACCGCAGGTAAAATGCCAACCTTAGAAACAATCAATCGGCTTCTCGATGATTATTACAAACTTCGCGGTTGGGATGAAAACGGCAAACCGACCAAAGAAAAACTCATAGAATTGAATTTGGAATTTTTAATACCAGATCTTTATTAAATTATTAGAAGGGGCGGGTGATTGACACGCCTCTTTTTATTTTTCATAATGGTTTAGCGGCACTTTTAAAATATATAATATGGAGGCAGGCATGGGAATTAAAAAAGCAATAGGATTGGCCGGGTTTTATCTTCTTGCAGATGCAATTAAGGGACGCTTTGTGGCGGGCCCTTCTTCGGAAGACGCCGTAAAACAAGCGAAACTTCTGAAACAAAGAGGCGAAAAGTCGGTTATTAATATATTGGGCGAACATGCTAAAAATCACTCAGAAGCGATTGAGTTCAGCTGCCAAACGATAAAACTCATAAGGACGCTTGCCAAAGAAGGGCTAACCGATGTTAATGTGGCGATAAAACCCTCTCAATTGGGGTTGGATGTTGCGGAATATTTATACTTGAAGAATATATTTAATATTTTAGAAGAAGCCCAAATTTATTTGCCCGGCGCTTTCGTAGAAATTGACGCAGAGGATCACTCCTACCGGGAGCAAGCGTTAAGAATCGCTTTTAATTGCCAATCTTTTCCCAACCAGAGATTAGCCTGCCAAGTGAACCGCCGCGATGCTTATAAAGAATTGGTCGAAATAGTTGAAGCTGGCATTCCGGTTCGGCTTTGCAAGGGCAATGCGTACCCGGGAGATATTGTCGGAAATAAAGAATTAAGGAAAGTTTTTCTTGAGATGGTTATTTATCTGATTGAAAAAGGGAAAAATCCGGCTTTCGCTACGCACGATTTGTACATCCTCAATTTTATAGCTAATAATTTTTATCACAAAAGCGATAAGTTTGAATTAGAACTCCTAATGGGCATAGAAAAGAATCTTTCCCGAAAAGCAGAATTCCGCGAA
>JACPLM010000025.1 GCA_016186525.1 Candidatus Nealsoniibacteriota bacterium
AATGAATGCCGTCATAGATTCCATTAAAAATCAGGGGGTAGAAAGCAAAGATTTAAAAACCGCAAGTTTTAATATTTCACCACGCTATGAATGGCGAGAAAAAGAAGTTTGCGCTAATTATCCCTGCCCCTCAGAAAGAGTTTTAGTAGGTTATGAAGTTTACCAATCCTTGCAGGTGAAAATAAGGGCTTTAGATAAAGTCGGCGCGATTATCCAGGGGGCTTCGGATATGGGAGCTAACGATGTCAGCGGTTTGCAGTTTACGGTTGAGAATGAAGACGAATTGAAGAGCCAGGCAAGGAAACAGGCCATTGATGAAGCTAAGGCTAAAGCAAAAGAGCTATCTTCGCAGCTTGGAGTGGATTTAGCGAGAATTGTTAATTTCTCGGAATCCGGAAGTTTCCCCATTCCTTATTATAGCTTTGAGAAATCGGCTATGGGGGGAGCTGCGCCGGAAGCCCCGCAAATAGAAACAGGGGAAAATAAAATTGAAGCAACGGTCACTATTACTTACGAAATTCGTTGAAAGATGGACAGATGAAAATTTTTCCTGCGGTTACAACAATTTTTGACTGGCGGAGCAAGCTCAAAGAAGTAAAAGAGTTAAACCTAAAAGAGGTCGCTCTTTTTTTAACTTGCGCGAATTACGAGGAGAGGCAGGAAATTTACGATTTCCTTAAAGAAACAAAAATCGAAAAAGTTCCTTTTGCCCACATAAGAACGGATATGCAAATGGAAGAAATGGAATATTTGATAAAAATTTATCACACGGAAGTTTTTAATATACACACTAAAAGAGAATACCAGTATCCCGCAGATTACGAGAAATACAAAAAGATGATTTATATCGAAAACACATATGAGCCATTTGACGAAAAAGAAATCAAAGATTTCGCGGGGATATGTCTAGATGTCGCACATCTGGAAAACAGCAGAATATTCAAACCCGAGCTCTATAATCACAACATTAAGGTCATAGAAAAATACGGTTGCGGCTGCAATCACATAAGTCCGACTAAGAATTTTTCTCTTTACGATGTTAAAAAAGAAGACGAATCGGAAAATTGGAATGCCCATGTTTTAGACAATCTGTCGCAGCTTGATTATTTAAAAAGCTACCCCAAAAAATATTTCGGAAAATTAGCGGCTATTGAAATGGAAAATAGCATTAAAGACCAGCTGAAGGCGAGAGATTATATGCTTAAACTTTTAGGACAGGCAGCTTCGTGATATAATTAAACTTGGAAGGTCGAAAGAATATCATTAACAATAAATTTATTTTATCAAAAATATGTTATCTCAATTGCCGGTCAATTTCGAAAAAGTGGCGAAAGGCGATCTTAATAAAGAAATATTAAGAGCGGGGATGATTGCCGAGCTGGATGCCGTAAGTTTTTACGAACAAATGGCAGCCATAACGGATAATGAAGACGTTAGGAAAGTTTTGCTGGATATTGCCAAAGAAGAGAAAACCCACATTGGGGAGTTCGAGACCCTTCTTTTAAGGGAAGACGGGGAACAGGTTAAAGAAAATGAAAAAGCCAGAAAAGAGGTTGAGGCATTAACTCGATGAAATTTATGACTGCCCAGGCTTTGATTTTTACCTTAGCTATAATCGGAATCGCTGAAACGGCATATTTAATCCGCAAGAAGCTGGCCAAATCAGCCCCTGTCTGCATTATTGGCCAAGAATGCAATAAAGTTCTTGAAAGCAAGTATAATAAATTTCTTGGCATTCCCAATGAAGTTTTGGGTTTATTTTTTTATGTCGCCGTTTCCTTGCTCGCAGCCTTTTTAGTTATTGGGATGGGACCTATTCTTTGGTGGAAAAGATTGGCAGAAATATTGATTTTTTCAGCCGCAGTGATGTCGTTAGGCCTTGTTTATATCCAATGGCGGATAATTAAAGCTTGGTGTTCTTGGTGCTTGATATCTGCTATTACGGTTTTTTTAATGGCAATTATTATTTTAATATAATTTTATGAAAGTAAATTCTTTCCATATTCTTCGCGTAGGAGTGGCCGTCACTTTTCTATGGATTGGCGTTTTAATCTTTAAATCTCCCGAAGCATGGGGTGGGTTTTTACAGCCTTGGGCGGCCGGCCTCTTATTAATTCCCTTAAAAATTGCTATGATTGCCACAGCAATTTTGGATATTTCAATTGGAATCGCGCTTTTGGCGGGCTTCTTAACGTGGCCGGCAGCTTTGCTGGGATCTTTCCATTTAATAGTCGTTTTAATAGTTTCTGGCATTAACGCCATAACGGTGAGGGACTTAGGGCTTCTCGCCGCGACAATCGCTCTTTTTACAAGTTCGTTCCCAAAATTTAAAATTAATAATTAATTCAAATAATAAATTTTATGTTTTTACAACAATTATCGCAATTTAACGATTTCGGACTTTTCTTGCTGCGTTTGGCAGTTGGCTTGATATTTTTAGCCCACGGGATTCAAAAGAGGGGAATGTGGAAAATGAAGCCTTCGCCTGAAATGCCTTCCAAAATGATTAATATAATGAGAATGCTTTCTATAATCGAACCTTTAGGCGGCATCGCTTTGATTTCAGGGATTTTTACCCAGTTAGCGGCAATTGCATTGGCTTTAGTTATGATAGGAGCCATTTATTTCAAGATAGCTATTTGGAAAAAGAAACTTACCGAACCCGGCGGCTGGGAGTTTGATTTAGTGTTATTGGCGGCTAATTTAGCCATTATTTTCAATTAAATTCTAAAATATTTAAAAATATGAAAAATTACGGAGAAATAAAAAATTTGCCTTTTAAAGAATTAAACGGCATTTCCCAAAAAACAATTGATATTCATTGGGGTAAACTCTATCAGGGATATGTTAAAAAGTGGCAGGAAATCCAAGAAAAATTAGAAAATATTGACTTGTCCTCTGCCAATGCGACTTTTTCTGAAGTAAGAGAATTAAAAGTAGAGCAAACATTTGCGGCTAACGCAGTTCTTTTACATGAGGCGTATTTTGATATATTGGGCGGTGAAGGCAAAGAGTCGGGAAAAGTTATAGAAGCAATTGCGAAAGATTATAATTCTTTTGAAAATTGGCTGGCGCATTTTAAGGCATTGGGTTTAACGGCTCGCGGCTGGGTTGTTTTGGCTTATGATTTTAACGACGGAAAGTTAAGAAATTATATAGCCGACGCCCATAATCTTTACGGAATTTGGGGAGCAGCCCCCATTGTTGTTTTAGATGTTTACGAGCACGCCTATTTCATTGATTTTGGCTCTGATAGAAAAAGCTACATTGAGGCGTATTTCAAAAATCTTAATTGGGAGGCAATAGATAAGAAATATAATAAAATTGCGCGTTCTTGACAAAAGATTGATTTGGGATTATACTAATGTAGTTCCTAAAAAATAAAAATAGGGGAGGGCGCATGGTAAGCGAAGACGTGAGAGAGGAATACAAGAGGAGGCTTTTGTCAAAGAGGGAGATTTTGAAAAACAACCTATCATCTCTTTGTGTTCCGCAACAGGAAGATGAGAGGAGAGAGGTGGGTAATTATGAGCCAGATCCATGGATTTTTAACAACGCCTGCTTCATAGTATTGCAAAGATCTATTTCTCAAATAGATAGGGCGCTTGATATTCTTAAGAACGATCCCCAGAGATATGGGATTTGCGAAAAATGCTGCCAGCATATACCGGCAGAAAGACTTGAGATTATGCCTCAAGCAACCGCCTGCGCAGTTTGCCCGAATTATATATAAATAATAACAAAGAGGCCCATAAGGCCTCTTTCAATTTGGTAAACTAACAGTAAAATGTTATTATATAGATATGAAAGCAAAAAAATATTCTCAAAAAAGAGTTTTCAGAAAGAAGGATTTTCAACTGCCGAAAACAAAGATAAGGCTAAGAACGGTAGCTTCGAGATTGAAGCATAGAAACGTAGAGTAGGGTAGTAATATTGTGCGACACTTAGTTGCTACTGCTTTAAATTTTTTCCGCTATGGTATTGGCGGTGTACGTCTCTCAGATGTTTATTGGTCACGTGAGTATAAATTTGAGTGCTGGTGATACTGCGATGGCCTAAAAACTCTTGGATAGTTCTTAAATCTACTCCTTGTTCTAATAGGTCGGTTGCCATGCTGTGACGCAAAGTATGAGGGGTAGCAAAAATAGGCACTCCTCCTAAAATGTCATACTTTTTGACCAATCTTTCTATAGATCTGGGAGTTAACCGCCTATCAGCTCCTTTTTGCGCTTTGTAATTTATAAACAAGGCTTTTTCTTTGTCTTGGCGGGTAGCTAAATACTTCTTAATCCAAGAAAGCGCTCTTTCTGAAAAATAAACAGTCCTAGGATAGCCTCCTTTGCCTATTACGCCTAACTCTAAATCATTTTTATCTTTAATATTGGCAAACTGCTCTCTGTTGAGTTTAGTCAGCTCGGCTATCCTTAGGCCGGTGGAAAAAAGCGATTCTAAAATAGCCCTATCCCGCAAACCATCCGGCTTCTTTATATCCGGCGCCATTAAAAGCTTCTCTATCTGGTCTAATGTGAGGAATTTGACGGTTTTTTGAGTCCTGGCGTCCTTTGGCAGGGCTATTTTATCAGGAGGCATACTTTCTATATCTTTGGCTATAAAATAGCCCAAAATGGCCCTTAGCGCGATAAGATAGTAGTTTTGGGTGCTCTTCTTTAAGGGGGCGCCTTTTTTGGCCTGCGAGCGGGATAAATACAGCCTATAAGCCCAGATATCCTCGGGAGACAGTTCGCTTGGCTTAATGCCGGTCTTTTTAGCGGCTTTTAACCAGTACACAAATTTATCAAGATATCTTTTATAATTCTCCTGAGTTTTATCCGATAAACCTTTTTCCACTTCGCAATAATCTAAAAAGTCCGGGATATGTTTAATAATGGGTTTGTTTAGTTGTTCCATAAATATAATGCTAATGCGCAGATTCTTGCGACACTGCGGGGGAGTGTTGCAAAATCTGCGGGCGATAAAGCGTCGTAAGATACGACGCTTTATCGCTATTATGCGACGCTATCTGCATCTATTATAATCCCGCTAAAAAGCGGGATTGGGTGCCTCCCCTACGGTTATTACCATATTAAATCTTTGAATCTTTCCCAGAGATCTTTTTGCATTTCTTGCCTTTCTTCCCGGAATTGTTTTTCTATATCTGGTCGTCTTTTCTCAACTTCTTTCCCCAAAAGGCCAAGAAATTTTTGCCGCCAAGGATCAATTACCGGTTTTGCCCAATCCCACATTTTTAGCCAAACAGGCAAGGCCTCCTCATTCCATACCTTTTTTATGGCTTCGGGCAGCCTGTTTAATATTCCCAGCGTGAATGAACCGGCTTCATCTAATGTTTGAGGAGCCGCTGCAGGCGCCTCTTGGGCTAAAATAAAATTAGGCAAAACCAAACCAACTATTGACAATATTATTATGGTGTGATATAAAGATTTAGGTTTCATAAAGAATGGAAGGAGGCAAAAATGGGAGACAGCACTTTTGAAAAAATCGGAATGGGTGTAGTAGCCGGGTTAGTTGGCGTATTAATTGTAGTATTCTTTGCGGTTTTGTTTGCTCTTCCTATTATGTGGCTCTGGAATTGGCTGATGCCCACAATCTTTGATCTGCCGAGGATAGGATTTCTTCAGGCCCTAGGACTTAATATTCTCTCTGGATTTCTGATCAAGGGTGGTAAGTGGTAAGTAGTAAAAATTATTTGATTAATTCCCTAGCCTGCTTAATGCGGTCTAGGGTTTTTTCTTTACCCAGGGCTTCTGCCACTTCAAACGGGCCGGCTGACGCCTTTTTACCTGTTAAGGCGACTCTCAGGGGCCATAAAAGCTTTCCCCTATCTTTTAATGACTCGGCTTCCGGCATTAAAATTTTCTCTAAATTTTCTTTCGTCCATTTTTTATCTGAAATGTCGCACAATATTTTATCCAATTTGTCTAAAATTTCTTTTGTTTCCCCATCGGTCATGTTTTTCCATTTCAAAAGCTCCTTATTATACTCTAACACATCTTTAAAGAAAAAGTCAGTCAATTCGGCAATCTCGGAAAGTTTTTTTAATCTTTCTTGATATAAGGCAACGGCTTTTTTAAGCTGTTTTTTTTCAGCATTGGGCGCAAAAGGCAGGCAAAGCTCGGTTAACTCATCGAGAGACTTTTGCCTTATATAAACGCCGTTCAGGTAGTTCAGTCTTTCAATATCAAATATCGCTCCCCCTTTTTGGATTCGTTCCAGAGAAAAATCTTTTATTAAATCATTCATGGAATATATCTCTCTTTCCGTACCGGGATTCCATCCCAAAAACGCCATAAAATTTACCATAGCTTCTGGTAAATAGCCTTGCTCGCGGTAATCAGAAACGGACGTATCTCCATGCCTTTTGCTTAATTTAGCGCGATCTGGCCCAAGCATAATCGGCAAATGAGCATATTTTGGTTGAGAAAAATTCAAGGCCTCCTGCAAAAGTATTTGTTTGGGAGTATTGGAAATATGGTCTTCGCCCCTGATTACGTGGGAAATTTTCATTTCAAAATCATCAACTACCACGGCAAAGTTATAAAGGGGCGTAACCAAGTCCTTGGCAAGGGAGAAATCCCCTATCAAAGAAGAATCAAACTCCACTTCCCCCCTGATTAAGTCGCGGAATTTAACTTTTTTTTCAGGACTTTTAAATCTGATGATCGATTTTTTTCCTTCGGCCTGATTTTTCTTAACTTCTTCATCAGAAAGATTACGGCACTTGCCGCTGTAAACAGGAGGCAATCCCCCGCTCATCTGCTCGTGCCTTTTTGCTTCCAATTCTTCTTCGGAGCAAAAACAATGATACGCTTTGCCGTCGTTTATCAATTTTTCCAAATATTTGGCATAAGTTTCAATTCTTTCCGACTGGCGGTAAAATTCATTCCATTCAATGCCGAACCATTTTAAACTGCCTATAATGTCTTTCTCAAACTCCAGACTAGAACGCTCCAAGTCGGTATCTTCTATTCTTAAAATAAATTTCCCTTTTTCTTTTTTAGCGAAAAGATAGTTAAAAAGCGCTGCTCTTGCATTACCGAGATGTAATTTTCCCGTAGGCGAAGGCGCAAATCTTACCCTGAGTTGTTTGAATTCATTTATCATAATTATTTCTTGTAATAGTTCATTATATACTCGGCTATCAAGCGGCCTGATTCCGGCTTGGCGAAGGACTTGGCGGCTTTTGACATCTTTTCCAATTCTCCGGGAACAGCAAATAAATATTTTATTTTCTCTAACAAAAAGTGCGGCGTCAAATTCGATTCTTCAATAACTAAGGCAGCTCCCTTCGTGCTGTCGGCGTAAGCATAAGCATTTTTTGCCTGATGGTCTTGGGCGGCAAGAGCCAAAGGAATCAAAATACTTGGCTTTCCTGCAGCTGCAATTTCAAAAATACTGCCAGATCCCGCCCTGCTTAAAATAATATCTGAAG
>JACPLM010000007.1 GCA_016186525.1 Candidatus Nealsoniibacteriota bacterium
CCAATATCGCCCTGCATTTCTTTGTTTTTGTTGATTTGAAGAGCATATGCTCAAGAAAGTGGAAAAGGCCGGCATTTTCGTCATTCTCGTATGCCGAACCGACATTAAAACCAACCATAACGACATTTTTCCTGCTTTTCGGGCCTTTTGCGAACAAGACCCGCAAGCCGTTATTGAAAGTTATCCGCTTAATTCCTTGCATCTGTAAATCTACCTCCAAATCCATCTTCATCGCGGCGCCTCCCATATTCAGATTGGAAAGAACTTGCGCTTTTAACGCTCCATCTTAGCATAAAATTTATCTTTTGTCAAAACAAAATGAGCAGCTTCGTAAGCTGCTCAAGCTGTAGGCGGCCCCAACCGGATTCGAACCGGTGTTACAGGGATGAGAACCCTGCGTCCTAAGCCGGGCTAGACGATAGGGCCCTATTACACGAACTCATCGAGGGTTCCTGTCGGGCTCGGCCCTCGCGGGCATAGAGCCAGCTTCAAGTTCTTCAACTATCTCAATCATACTCATTTCTTTAGAGCCGTCAATTAGAATAAGGTCGCCTTCCTTAATTTCTTTCTGCAGGAATTTACCGGCAGAAACTGCGTCTTCAAACTGGAAAATCTTTTCATCCGCCATGCCTTTGGCCTTAGCTCCCTGGCCAAAAAATTTAGCCCTGTCCCCGACTGTCACAAGCAAATCAGCCGAAGTTTTTATTTCTCCGCCTATTGCCTCATGAGCTTCAATCGTATATTTGCCAATGCCCATAATATCGCCCAGTACGGCTACCTTCCTGCTGGCTCCTTCGATTTTCTTTAGTATTTGCAAAGATTCCAGCATAGACAAAGATGACGCATTTTCAGAATCATCAAGGATCATGGATTTTTTAATGCCTTCTATTAATTTCATTTTCCCTGATAATCCCTTATAGTTTTTGAGAGCTTCGGAAACCTGAACCAAATTCAGGCCCAAGGCCTCGCCCACGGCAGCCGCTGCCAAAGCAGAATAAATGTAGTCCTTGCCAAAAATCTTTTCAAGCCAAATGGGAACAATGCTGCCGCTGTGATTGATTTTAAAATTCGTCCCCAAAGCCGGGAACTGGGTCAACACAATATCCGTAGCTCTTATATCAGCCCTAGCGCCAAAACCAAATGTTACAGGATGCGAGCTGCTCTGATTTTTAATGTCTCTTACTGTTTCGTCGTCGAAATTCAAAATTAGATAGCCGTGAGCCGGAAGCTTCTTTGCCAGTTTTGCCATTTCTGAAGCTTGGCTGATTTCTCCGTCAAAAAATTCCCGATCGGGATGATACTCGCCCAAACGGGTTGATACTAAAATGGGCATGCTCGATTTTTTCATAAAAAACTCTGCCTCCCTATCATCTCCAACGATAAAAATATCTTTGCCAACTTTAAAATAGCGGTTCAATACTTGGAAAATCGCTTCTTTGGCCGCATCCTTAGCGTTGCCGGAAAGGATCACAACTTTTGGCCTTTTGAATAAAAATAATAAATTACTAAGGCTCATAATCTGGAGGAATTTGCCAATAATCAATAATATATTTTGCTAAATCTTTAAATATCGGAACGGCTGAATATTCTGCGGTTTTCGTTGCGGGATTATTTAATTTTACCAGAATTATAAACTTGGGGTCAAAGGCCGGAGCAAAGCCGATAAAGCTTTGCCATGTTCTTTCCGAATATCCCGATTGATTAATGCCTATAGATGAAAAGGAAACTTGAGCGGTTCCTGTCTTGCCGGCGATATAATAACCGGGAATTTTAGCTGCCTTGCCGAATCCGTTTTCCACAACGCTTACAAGCATGGCCGTCACCTTTGAAGCGGTTGCCGGTGAAATTACGCCGCTTTCTATAATTTCCGGCCTAATCTCTGTCATATTGCCGTTATTTTTAATTTTCTTTACCAGATAGGGTTTTACCAGTTTCCCTCCATTAGAAATGGAGGAGAAGGCCCTGACTAATTGGATTGGAGTCATTTCTATGCCTTGGCCGAAAGAAGCTGTGGCAAAACCAATATCATAACCTTTTTTAAATTCTTTATTCAGAGAAAGAATTTCTCCGGCAAGATCAATGCCGGTTTTCTCAAAAATTCCGAATTTCTTGATATAATCAGAAAATTTTTGATTGCCCAGCTGCGATTCAGCAAAAACAGCGCCGGTATTAATCGATCTTTCCAGGACTCCAGTCATAGTTATATCTCCCGGATAACTCCTTTGGTCGTAATTATAAATTGGCCAGCCGCCGATTTCAACCACTCCGGGATCTCGATAAGTGGTGTAAGGCGTAACCGACCCTTCATTAATTGCTCCCGACATAGTAATGGGTTTGAAAACCGAACCCGGTTCAAATATCTTTTGAATGGCGTCTGTTTGAAAAACCCGCAAATCGTTTTCTTGATAGTATTTATTGGGGTCAAAATTTGATGAATCTGCCAGAGCCAAAATTTCTCCGGAGTTGGGATTCATCACTACAATCGTTCCCCCGCCGATATCAAGATTTTTTTGGGCGTTATTCAATAATTTTTCTGCAAAGTATTGAATATTGTAATCAATGGTCAGCTCCAAATTTGCGCCATTGGCTTGGACCGCCTTGCTATTAGTAAAAAAATAACCCAGAAGCCCCCTCTCTCCTTCTAAAATATTTTCTTTGCCTGCCAATAAATCATTCCAATATTCTTCTACACCGTATTGGCCCTGCCCGTCTTTATTAACAAAACCGAGGATGTGAGAAGCTAATTCGCCGTAAGGGTAATTCCGCAATTTTTCCTCCCCAAGATAAACGCCCGTCAGCTGCTTTTCTTTAAGCCCTAAGGCCTCTTTTTCAGTAAGCCTGTCTTTGAGCAATTCGTAAAGTGAATCTTTTTGAAATTTTATTGAAATTGATTCTTTATCCAAATCAAGAACTTGGCTTAAAACTTCAGCTGTATTCTCTTTTTCCTCCTGCGGAATTCCCGAAGGAGAAGCATAAACGAAGTAATAATTTTTATTGGTGGCTACGGGAAAATCATGATTTTGAAAAAAAATCTGGCCTCTTTCCCCCTGGGCGTCTATAAAAAATTTTTGCTGGCCCCTGGCTAGAGCCGAATAAAAATCGTGCTGCGAAATTTGCAAAAAAACTAAGCGGCTTATAATAGCCGCCCCAAATAAAAATATCAAAACCAAAATAAGATTTATTCTCAGCTTGCCCATAATTTATTTTGCCAAAACAGTGCCATCCAAGATTTGGATATAGTTAATTTTCCCTACTTTTTCATAATTAAAACTGCTTAAAATATCTTCCAAGCTGGCCAAAGATCCTGTCTGAGAAATAACAAACTCCAAATTTTTATTTTGCTGGCTGAGCAAAACAACTTCTTTTTCATGCTGGGAAATCAAAAAACTGGTTTGGGTAATGTTTCCTATTTGAAAAATATAGAAAATAAGAAGAGCGGTAATTAAAATAAATCCGAAAATCCAAATTTTCCGCAAGTTAATCCGCGGTAAAACCATTACGAAAGATTGTGTTATTACTTGAACGCTCATTTTATATTTTTTTAATCGCTCTTAATTTAGCTGATCTCGAGCGAGGATTATTCCTTATCTCCCCGTAGCTAGGTACAATCGGTTTTTTTGTTAAAATTTTAAAGGATGGATTTTTGAATAAATTTTTAACTATCCTGTCCTCCAAAGAATGGAAGGAAATAACCGCCAATCTGCCTCCTGCCTCTAAAATCTCCATAGCCTGAGGCAGGGCCGTTTTAACATTATTTAATTCATCATTAACTGCGATTCTTAAGGCCTGGAAGGTTTGCCTCGGATTTGCTCCTGCCCTATCAACGACAGCTGCCAACTGCAGGGCATTCTCTATGGGCCTTACTTTCCTTGCCTCTACAATAAACTCTGCGATGCGTCCGGCTTTTTTTTCTTCGCCGTACTCCTGCAATATTTTTTCTATTTCAATTTTTGACCAAAAATTTACTATTTTTTCGGCGGTTAATTGGTTCATCTGATCATACCTCATATCCAATGGTTCTCTTTTTTTGAAAGAGAATCCCCTGCCCGATTCTTCCAAATGCCAGGAAGACATGCCAAGGTCGAAAAGAATTCCGTGAACTGGCCTAAATTTATTTTTTTCAACGATCTCTTTTAAATTAGCGAAATTGTCCTGGGCTAAAATCAATCTCTCCTTGGCAACGCCCGGCCTTAGAAACATATCAATCCCCATAACCTTTCCTTTGGGGCCGTTCTTCTCCAATATGGCCAAACTGTGGCCGCCTTCTCCAAATGTGCAATCAATAAAATTCTCATTCGGCTGCGGGTCAAGATATCCAATGACTTCTTTTTGAAGAACAGGAATATGCGGCATATTAAATTCCAAGTTCTTTCAAACGTTCAGCGATGTCTCCTGCCTCTGTTTCTGTTTTCTTTTTATGCTCTTCCCATTTTTCCGCATCCCAAATTTCTATCTTATTTGATAGCCCCAATACGGAAACATTTTTTTTCAAAGAAGCATAACTTTTCAAATAGTCAGGGATTAAAATCCTCCCAAGCTTATCAAGCTCTGCGTCAGATGCGCCAGAAAGCATTATTCTCGCAAAGTTTCTCGCATCAGATTGGGAGCTCGGCAATTCTTCTAATTTTTTTGCCATCCTCTCCCACTCGCGCAAAGTATAAATTACCAAACAATTCTCCAGCCCTTTTGTGATTACCGCTCTCTCGCCTAAATCCGGCCGGAATTTCGCCGGTATTGCCAATCTTTTTTTACTATCAATTGTGTGTTTATGCTCGCCTATTAACATGGTTAGTTATCCACTATTTTCTGGCTTATCCCCAGAGTTATCCACAATCTCCCACTACAATTACATTATCGCCCACTTTAAGAACATCGTCAACCCACTTAAAACCACTTAAAAAGGCCCGGAATGGGCCTATTTTATCCACAGCTTGTCCCCACAAAGGAGTTTATTTTAAAGCGTCGCGAGTGTAAAGATTGGATGGGTTCCACAAAAGCCAGCCGGAAGAAGTGGCATTTTCGGCTCCATCGATTTGAAAGCGAATTTTTTCTGAATCGTAAACAATTCCCCTATTTAAATCCACGGCTAAATTAAAATCCTGCAGCCATGGCCTAATTTTAGTTTCAAAACCGAACAAAGCAAGATAATCACGGGCAGAAGCAACGGAATAATAAATTACATCGTAAGGATTTTCAACAACTTCAGGATAAAAATACCTGATTCCTTTTGCTGCAAATCCTCCGTAAAAATGGCTGGGATAAAGCATAAAAGAAAGGTAATCAAAATATTTTCCAGCATCAGATAATCTCTGGCCGGTTCCGTAACTGTTAAATTGGGTGGCTACATAGCCGAAAAGATCAGCTGAAAGCATAACAGTTGGCTTGTAATTTCTTAGGGAATCTGAAATTTTTGAGAAAAAATCTCCAATCGCTTTAATTTTTTCTTCGCCGGAAATATAATTGTAATCGTCCGGGTAGCGAATGTAGTCAAACTGCAATTCGTCAAATCCGTAATCAATCGCTTTTTTGGAGAAATCAATAATATAATTCACGACTTCCTCATTTTCGGGATTCAGCCAGTATTGTTTTGCATTATCCTGCCAAAGAGAATTGGTCGTCGTAGCATCGGCCGTAGCGGTGGCCTCGGTCGTGGAAGCAAAAGTAAGGTACCAATCTGGTTTTTCTTCGATTAAAGATGAATCCCTGAAAACGACTATCCTTGCTATTGCCCAAACGTCTTTTTCGTGCAATTTGGCAATCGAACCTTTGAGCGAAGACGACAAATTGGCGCCGTAAGATTCTTTAATATCAATAACCAGAGCATTTAATTCTGTTTCGTCTAGAAGATTATAGAAAGAGCTAAAATTTCTGGCGCCTCCCACGTAAATCCCTTTAATTTTATCAGACCTTTCTTTGATTTGAATAATGGCGGCGGCTTTTGCCTTCTCCTCTTCAAGAAATTTTTCCGTTTCCATAATAAGCGCCTGCGCCTGTAAAATCGTTTCTTCTGACTTTTTAACGAAATCTTCGTTTTGAATCTCCGGAGTCGATGTTGATTCAACGCTGGGTTCAACGCTCGTTTCAACGCCCGATTCAGCGCCCGATGTTGACGGAGAAACACCGGGTGTTAACGCACCTGGCGTTAACGCGCCGGTAGCTGGAATATTTTCAATAAATACTTCTTTCTCTTGCTTTAAAATAAAAACTCCTCCGGCAGCAGAGGCAAAGAAAATCAAAGCAATTATAAAAAAGCTGAAGGGTTTCATTGAATCTTTAATTTAAACTCATTGGGGTCAATCTCAACAGTATTGCCCCTTTTTAATTCTCCGGATAATATGGCTGAAGCCAAAATATCCTCTACCCTATCTTGGATTACCCTCTTCATTTCTCTTGCGCCAAAAGCAGGGTTATAACTCAATTCAACAATTTTCTCTTTGAGAGGCAAGGTAATAATAAATTCAATGCCTTTTTCTTTAAGATTCTTTTTCAGCTTTTGGAGCATTAATTCAGCAACGGCCAAAAGATGCTCTTTTGATAAGGGCTGGAAAACCACCACGGCGTCAAAACGGTTGATAAACTCCGGCCTGAAAATGGCCTTGTCAAAAATATAATCTAAAAGTTTTGCTTTAACTTGCGACCACTCTAATTTCTCTTCTAATGCCTTTAAAATTATCTGGTAGCCGGCATTAGAGGTGGCTATGATTATGGAATTTTTAAAATCAACTTTTCGACCCAAGCCATCCGTTAAGAAACCCTCGTCTAAAACCTGCAAAAACAGATTAAGAATATTGGGGTGGGATTTTTCTATTTCATCAAGAAGTATTATTGAAAAAGGATTCTCCCTCACTTGAGTAGTCAGCATGCCTTCTTCTCCCGGAGACCCGATTAGCCGAGCGATATCTTTTGTTTCCTGAAATTCCGACATATCCAATCTTATCATTCTGGACTCTGAACCAAAATAAATTGCAGCCAACGCTTTGGAGGTTTCTGTTTTGCCGACTCCAGTAGGCCCCAGAAAAAGAAAATTACCCATGGGGGCGGACCTCACTTGGACTTCGGCCCGAGCGCGCCTTAGGGCCGAAGAAACGTCTTTTACCGCTTGCTCTTGATTGATGATTCTTTGATGGATTAAATTCTCCAAATTGAGCAAAATCTCTTTTTCTTTTTCCTCCATCTCTCCCACCGGCACTTGAGTCTTATCTCTTATAATTTTTGCCACATGCTTTGGCAAAATTATTTTTTCTTTAGCGGTTTTTTTGGTGTAAATCATCACCTCGTCTAAAAGATCCATTGCTTTTTTGGGAAAAGGAGATGACGTCAAATAACGCTTTGATAAAGAAATAATTTCTCTCAAGGCCGGATAGCTGACAAACAATTTATATTTTGCCTCCAGGACTGGAATTAAATTTTCAAGCGCCATCAGAGTTTCTCTATCTGATATTTCGGCGACTTCCACTTTTTCAAAAAGATTTAAAATTGAAGGGTTTTGTTCGATATTTTTATGCAGTCCGGCATAAGTGGTAATAGCCACTACCTGAAATTCCGGCAAATGCAAATAAGAAGAGATGACTCCTGAAATATCTATTTTGCCCGGCCCGGGCTGAACCGCAATATAATTATGGAATTCGTCAATAACCAAAATAACGTTGCCAGCTGAAATCGCCTCTTGAAAAACTGCGTCCAGAACAGCTTCCACTTCTTCGGGGTTGGAAACGCCGGCCAAAAGAGCAGGCAAATCCAGCTCCACCACTCTTTTATAATTAACATTGGGCAAGCTTTGGCCGAAAGCTGATTTTTCAACTAATCCCTGCACAACTCCTTTCCTGCCGACTCCCGGATCTCCCACCAACAAAACATTATTATACTCTCTTCTGCCCAAAACCCTTTCCACTTGCTCAATCTCGCCTTTGTGGCCGATAATTTCAGGGAAACCGCGCCTTTTGGCAATCTCCGTCCAATCAATAGAATATCTGTCCAAAGTAATAGTATAGCCAGCTGTCCATTCCCTAGCCAGAGTCCCTTTTTTCATCAGGTTATCGTATTCCCACCACTTTTTTCTCTCTTCATCCTTTTTTTCAAAAGAGTCCTGCCACCAGGTCAAATTTTCAATATCCTGAATTTTCAAATTGGCGTCAAGCAATATTTTTTGAAAAATAGGATCGTGCTTTGCCAAAGCGCTCAAAATGTCTCCGACGCCAACCTGCTTATGGCCCTTCTCTTTGGCTATTTTTAGAGATTCATGAATAGTTTCCTGATAATCCCGCGAATAACCCAGAGCCGGAGCTTCTTTTTCGCGGTATGCTTTCATTCTATTTTTAACTATGGACTTTATTTCGCTAATATCCAGAAGAACTCTGAAAAAAATAAATTCCAAACCAGATGTCTTCTCAAGAAGAAAATGGAACAGGGCGGTAGAATTAGTCGGCGGCATTTTGGCTGATTCGGCAAATTTATCAGCCGCCCAAACAGCTCTGGCTGTTTCAAAATCCAAAAATTCAGCAAGATTTTCCGGATTCTTAATATTCGGATTTTTCAACTTTGAATTGAGAAAAGAGATAATCAGCTGGAAATAAACGGCAAAAGAAATAAAAATGAAGGTTAATCCCAAAAGAACGGAGTTGGAAGAGTCAGAAAAACTGCCCGTTAAAAATCCGTATAGAAAAAGAGGCAAAGTAAAAATAAAAAATACTAAAAATATTCTTTTAAAAATTCTTGCCAAGGTAAAAACGGGGTTTTTTGCCCATTTTAAAGCCAGATATATCCCCGTTTCTTTTAAATCAAAATTAAAATCCATCTTATTGATTTATTTTACCACTAAATCTTTATGCCGTTCCAACCCCTGAGCGTAATACTGCTGGACTTGGCCCAAAGTTAGGGCTTTATTATAAATGCGGACTTCGTCAATGAGGCCGTTAAAATACTGCAAGCTATTTTTGCCGATGCTGAATTCCGTCCCTGTTCTGTCCAATAACCCGCTGTGCGTACAGATTCCTATCCTATTGCCATTAATATAAGCAGAAAATGTTTTCGCCGATGCATTATACGCGATAACAATGTGATGCCATTTCCCTACGGTGATGTAATTGTTAAAAAACAACTCGCCGTAAGCCAGTCCTAAATTGCAATCGCCCGAAACAGTTTGCCCGCCAGTCTGCAAATCTGAAAGCATTCTGCCATCGTGAATTGTCGTTCCACCATCGCCATAACTGCCGCCGAAAGTCAGCATGCCCTTCCAGTAGTCCGGAACAACATTATATTTTGCCCAAAGCTCCAGCGTGAAATCTTCCGTTTCTCCTGTGTTTGGCTTTGGATAGCTAACCCAGTTATTTGTCCCATTAAAACTCAGGGCGTATTTGCCTGTTCCCACTCCGGCTGCTAAATGAGGGGTGTCCGAAGTAAAAACAGCCCCGTTAACCGTGCCATGGTTGTTGTAGCCAGAACCGTCTTTGGTTGGGTTGGTTTGGTCGTCAAAACTCCATGTGCCCACAGCGTAAGCTCCTAAGTTGCGCTGAACCGATTGGCTGAATTCTAAAGTCTTGGTAATTCTGGCTTTGCTGCTTACACTCCCCATATTAACTAAAACAATACTGGCCAAGAGCCCGATGATAGCGATAACGACCAAGAGTTCGATTAAGGTGAAGCCGGCTTTTCTCATTTGTTAAAATAAAATTTTAAAACCGAGGACAATACCAGAAATCAAAATAAGCGGCAAAAATAGCCAAATTAAAATGACAACAAGGCCTGTTAAAAATATAAAAATTTCAACGGCTAATCCAAATACTATGAAAAAGCTTCTTAGTATAGCTCCCAAAACTCGGGAGATAATATTGAAGATAAAGGCCTCGGAATATCTTTTAAAATCAAATCCCTTGCCATAAGAAAATTTATACCTGTGCCAATGAGAAAAAAAAGTTTTAAGCAGGGCAACCACCGACCAATAATTCAAATTAAACTTCAGGCAATTTCTCCATCCTTTCAAAATGCCCCTTGGGGTGCCAATAAATTGCCATTCTAAATATTGAAAAAAGATATTATCCATCAATTGTATTGTAGCATATTTATTTAACCGCTAAACTTATTCTCTGTGTGGGCACTACAGGGTTCGAACCTGTGACCTCTTCGATGTGAACGAAGCGCGCTACCACTGCGCCAAGTGCCCGCTAATTTTAATTTTATCATTTTTAATACCTAAAAACAACTCGCCCCGCTGAGCGGGGCGAAGTGAATTCGAGTTCTAGAACTAGAATTTTTATCCCTTCAATTTCTTGTACAAATCCTCCACAATTTTGCCTGCCACATCCTTTCCTCCCAAGCCGAAAGCGATACCGCCGGCTATAACTATTAGGGCTATAAATCCCATAAATATGGTATTGATCAGAGTTGGGGTAATCTTGAGTTGCACTAAAATAGCCAAAAAGGCAAAAATCCAAATTGACCATCTAACGATTACTCCCACGATATGCCCGTATCCCACTCTTATTGACTCTGTGGAAGCTCTGACAACTTTTTCTAAAATATCAGCCACAATCACGGCCACCACAAAAATAAAGGCGGCTACCACGACGTTGGGCAGATATCCCAGAACGCTCTTTAGGAATCCTGCGAATTCTCCCATTCCTAATATTTCCACCGAAGCCATCAAAAAGACGATGACCAAAACCCATTTGACTATCGCTCCCACAAATCCCGCAGCATCAACTTTAAACTCGGCTTTTTCTAAAGCTTCTTTCCAAACTCCTTTTTCGAAAATCTGGTTGAATCTCAGCTTTTTCAAAATCTCTGCAATAACTTTTCCGAATGCGGCGGCTATAAACCAGCCGACGACAAAAACTAAAATTGCTCCAATCAGAGTAGGGACAAATTTGAAAAACCCCTGCAGAAGATTCTGCAAAGCTCCGACTGTCGCTGAATACCAAGTTGAAATCATATTATTTTTAATCAATTATTAATCTTTTCTCGACCTTTGCCATTTCAATATTATTGCCGCTCCGCGGCATAATTGTTCGCTCGGTCGAAATGTGAGTAAACTCCCATTTCTTCCTCACTCTCAATTATAGCATTTTTCTCCAAAACAAAAAACCTACCCCTGTGGATAAGTCGAGTGGAGCCAGCCCCGCTTAGCGGGACGACCTCCTCATTGTCCCGATAAATTTAGTGTGGACCAAGCGGGATTCGAACCCACGACCCCTACATTGCAAATGTAGTGCTCTACCGCTGAGCTATTGGCCCTACTTCGGAGATTCTTCTGGTTTAGGTGTTTCTGCTGCTGGTACAGACGGCGCTACGGGAGCGGCGGGCGCAACAGCTTCAACTGGCTTTCCGCCCGAGGCGGATCCGCCTTGGGCGGATTTTGATTTCTTATGGACGGCGATCTTTTTACCCTCCAATACGCCATCTTTAACTAATAGATTATAAATGGTGGGCGAAGGTTTAACTCCCTTGGAAATCCAGTACTGAATCCTTTCTTTTTTTAAGACTCTTTTTTTAGTCAAAGGATTATAAAAGCCAACCTCCTCTACAAAGCGGCTGCTTTTTGACGATCTTCTTTTATCGGTTATAACCATCTTGAAAGACGGTTGATTTTTTTTGCCTACGCGAATAAATCTTATAACTAACATATTACCTATATTACACCTACCAATTTTTAATTTCAAGTGCCTTCTTTGCCGCCTCTGCCTCCGCCTCCTGTTTGGCAGAACCCTCGCCTTCGGCTATTAGCTCCTGCCCCAAGAAAACTCCGATGACAAAATGTTTGGCGTGATCGGGCCCCCACTCTTTCAAAACTTTGTAATTCGGAGTAATGCCTGTTTTTTCCTGGGCCTCTTCCTGAAAACGGCTCTTGGCGTCTTTGTAAACTTGGCTTTCAAGAATTTCCGGCAATTCTTTTATCACATTTTTTTTAATAAACTTCTGGCAGGCATCGTATCCTTGATCAAGATATAAACTGCCGACAAAAGACTCAAAGGTATTGGCTAAAATATACTGGCGGGCTTTTCCGCCCTCTTTTGATTCTCCCCTGCTTAATAAAAGGAAATCATTAAAGTCCAAATCATGCGCGATTCTGGAAAGAATTTTAGCATTGACTAAGGCCGCCCTCCAAGACGTCAGTTCGCCCTCCGGTTTTTGAGGGTATTTTTGGAAAAGGTATTCCGTCACGACGAGTTCTAAAACCGCGTCTCCTAAAAATTCCAACCTCTCATTATGCGACATGCCTAGTTTGGGATTCTCATTCAAATACGATCTATGCACAAATGCCTGGGTCAATAAATCCTTGTTTTTAAACTTCACCTTTAATTGTTTTTCTAAAATAGCGAAATCTTTCACTGTTTTTTAACACCCGGTGTTTCTTCGTCAACACCGGGTGTTGACGCGGCTTCCGGATTAATTTCCTTATATACCGTGCCTAAAACTCCATTAATGAATTTGCCCGAGCTTTCTCCTCCAAAGGTTTTGGCTAATTCAATTGATTCATTAATAGCAACCTTGGGCGGGACTTCTTCTTTTTTGGCGTAAAGAAGCTCGTAAAGCCCGATCCTTAAAACATTCCTGTCAACGATTGTGATTTGCTCTAAAGGCCATTCGGGAGCCGCTTTTTCAATAATCTTATCAATCAAGGATAGATGCGCCTTAATGCCGTTGATCAGCTGCCAAACGAAACTTGTATCCTCCAGGCCCGGGCCGTATTCTTTAATGTTTCTTTCTACGATTTTATCCAAAAAATCGGGCTTCTTCCCGTTGAAGTCCCATTCGTACAAAGACTGCATAACGATTGACCTTGATAAGTGCCTTGAGGCCATAGATTATTCCTTTTTGCCAGCTTCCTCTTTGGCATTCAATTCTTTCTCTTTCTGCTTTTTCTCTTTCTTTGTCAGCTTTTTCATCACATCAATAACTTCCTTGCCTTTATAGTATCCGCAATTTTTACAAACGGTATGGGGCAAAATAGGTTTTGCGCATTTTACGCATTTGCCCAAAATCGCCTCCTTTAAATAGAGATGCATTCTCCTGTTTGCTTGGCGTGATTTTGTTTTACGCTGTTTAGGTACTCCACCCATAATATTATTTTATTAGTATATAACTTTTCCTGTGGATTTGGCAAGGGCCGCACCTTTCTATCATCTGGTAATGGTATTCTGTAGGATAACCCTTATGCTTGTCAAATCCGTATTGAGGATATTTTTTATGATACCGCATCATTATTCTATCCCTCGTTACTTTAGCAATAATTGAAGCTGCCGCGCAGGAAAAAACTTTTTCGTCGCCTTTAACAATTAGTTTTAAGTTGTAAGATTTAAGTTCTAAGTTGGAAACATTATTGCCGTCAATTATTAAATAGTCGGGTTTTAATTTTAAATTATTCATTGCTTTGACCATTGCCAACTCCGCCGCATTTTTAATGTTGATTTTATCAATTACTTTTTCGGAAACTATGCCTATCCCCCATTTTATAGCCGGGTGTTTTGTCAAAACTTTATAAAAATATTCTCTCTGTTTAGCCGAAAGTTTTTTGGAATCACGGATATTAAGGAAATCCGATTTCCCAAAAACACCCGGTGTTGGCGAAGAAACACCGGGTGTTAAAACGAGGAAATCGGATTTCCTAACTATTGCCACGGCCCCCGCTACCACCGGCCCGGCTAAAGGCCCCCTCCCCGCCTCATCCAAACAAACCACATATTTGTATCCCCTTTTCCATAATTTCTTTTCCTCTTGAAGTGTTGGTTGGCGCATATTATACTATTCTAATACACTTGCATGAAATTCACACACTTGCACGTCCATTCTCATTATTCATTGCTCGACGGTCTTCCAAAGATCGACGAGCTTTTAAATTACGTTAAAGAATCGGGCATGGATTCTGTGGCTCTGACCGACCACGGAGTTTTGTACGGCGCCGTGGAATTCTATAAAAAAGCAAAAGAAAAGGGAATAAAGCCGATAATCGGCTCCGAACTTTATTTGGCCTTTGAGGGAATGCGCCAGGAAAGGCCCGGCATTGACGACAAA
>JACPLM010000018.1 GCA_016186525.1 Candidatus Nealsoniibacteriota bacterium
GTGCTCTGTCTATTTCACTTACACTACTCCTCCAAACCCCGCTCTTAGCCGAGAGGCAGATCATATTAACCCGATTTCCGCTTACTCAATTTCTAAAAGATCCGCAGAGCAGGCCCTGTTGGAATTAGTTGATGATAATTTCCAGCCGACAATTTTCAGGAAGGGGACAATTTGCGGCTGGTCTCCCAGAATGAGATTTGATTTAATTGTTAATGCCTTTACCAAAGATGCCTTCGCCAAGAAATTGCTTACCGTAGATGCCGGAGGCCAGGTCTGGAGGCCGATTATTGATATTCAGGACGTGATTTCGGCCTATATTAAAGCTTTGGAATTGCCCTTGGAAAAAATTGGCGGCAAGATATTCAATATCAGCAATGATAATTGGAACGCCGGAGAATTAGCCCAGAAAGTTAAAGAGATTGTAAAAGATAAAAAAGGCATCGATGTGCAAATTGACACAAGGCCGGTAAATATCACCCGCAACTATAAGGCAGATAATGCTTTATTTAAAGAAACTTTTCAGTTTGCTCCAAGCCGTTCTTTAGATGAGATTATGCTCGAAATTTGGGACCATTTGGAAAAATCTCCGGAAATTGCCATCAATCCCATACATTACAACGATAGATGGCATCTTCAATTAATGGAAACTAAATAATTTACAATGACAAAAGTATTTTCAAAAGCGCCTCTCATTTACAGCGTGACTTCAAATGAAGTTAAAATGTTCAAACATCTTGATAAAATGACGGCTCTTCAGCAGGGAAAAATAAGTCCGGTGATGATTCATATAGCTCCCACCAATGTTTGCAATCAAAATTGCGTTCATTGCTGTTTCAGCGAAAGAGAAAGAACGATAAGTTTGGATTTAAAATTGTTAAAGAGCGCTCTTGATCAGAGCTATAACTTGGGCATAGGAGCCGTTGAATGGACGGGGGGCGGCGAGCCGACTCTCTACCCTTGCATCAATGAAGCCACGGAGTACGTAGCTGAAAAGAAAATGAAATTAGGCATGAATACCAATGCTTTGTCCATAGAAAAAATTAAGCCGGAAAATTGGAGTAAATTTCAATGGGTCAGGGTGGCTTTGAACGTTTTTGACGGAGGAGATGAGGCTAAAATCAAAAGATTTGAAGAAAACGTAAAATACCTGAAAGATAAAACAAGAATTACCGCTTGCTACATAGTATCCAAAGAAATAGGTTGCAAAAATATCGGCAGAGTTGTGGAATTTACCAACAAATATGAAATCCTTTCCAGGCTGGCCCCGGATTGCATCCAAACTAAAGAAGGGATAAAAGACCAAATAGATGAAATAAAAGAAGAGCTTAAAAAATACGGAGATCATAAATATATTTACCTTTCGGATTTCAACGTTTATCTCTTCGACAGAGAAGATAATGTCTGCTTAATGCATATGTGGAAACCATTTTTATACACCGACGGGTACGTATATGCCTGCCCGTCTTCGGAGCTTGCCATTGAGAACAACAGGACAATGCAGCCAAAATTCAGGGTATGCCACGCCAGCGAGATAGAAAAATACTATAAGAATAATTTTGAAATATTCCATCACCCATGTTCTTACTGCAAATACGCAAAGCAAAATCAAATTTTATATTCCTTATTAAAAGAGGTTGATGACAAGGAATTTTCCTAAAATGCAATACTCCAAACAGTCATTAGCTAAAATGTTTGATAAGGATTATTTCGAAAGGGGCCTTGAAACCGGCAAATCCATGTACACAAATTATCATTGGATGCCGAAAATAACCCTTAAGACGGCAAGGGCTTTTATCAACGAAATGAATCCCAGTAAGACCGACACCATAATTGACTATGGCTGCGCCAAAGGTTTTTTTGTTAAGGCGTTAAGAAGGCTGGGCTATCAGGCTTACGGAGTTGATATCAGCAAGTACGCTATTGAAAATGCCGATCCTGAAATCAAACAATACGTTTCTCTTTCGGCAAAGGGGCATTACGATATCGGCTTTACAAAAGATGTTTTAGAGCATTCCTTTGCAGACGATGATTTTTTGAAATCAGTGCTTGCAGAGATGAAAAATTTAGCAAGTAGATGGCTGGTTGTGGTTCCGGTTGGCTTTGAGGAGCATTTTATCATACCTGCTTATGAAAAAGACCCGTCTCATATTATAAGGCAGCCGTCAGAGTGGTGGATTGAGATGTTTAAGAAAAATAATTTTGACATAAGGCAAATTAAATACAGGGTAGACGGGATTAAGGATAATTGGTTCTACGGCCCGAAAGGAGACCCTAAGGGAAATTTATTCTTAGAATTAAAGTCAAAATGAAAATACTTTTAATCAACCCGCCGGTTTTTAACGATATCGGCCGATGCAAATCTGAATCGCCGCCTTTGAGCTTGCTTTATCTGGCAGCTTACCTTGAAAAACACGGCTATGCCGACATTAAAGTTATTGACGCCGATATAGAGAAAATAAGCTGGCCGGATTTAAAGAATTTATTCGTTAAGGAAGATTCAGATATAATCGGCATAGGCGGCACCTCGATAGTTTTGCCGGCCCTTATTAAAACAGCTAAGATAGCCAAAGAAGCCCTGCCTAAATCATTGGTTATTGCCGGAGGTTTTGGCCCCACCAATGAGCCGGAAAAAGTTTTAAAGATAAGCGAGGGAACGATTGATTTTGTTGTTTTAGGAGAAGGGGAGGATACTCTATTGGAATTGGTAAAATGGCATGAAGGCAGAATAAAAGATTTCAGGAGCATTAACGGTTTGGCCTTTCTGCAGGACGGCAAACCCATTTTAACGGAAAGGCGGGAATATATTAAAGATTTAGATTCCATTCCCTGGCCAGCTTTTCATTTGCTTACTTCTGATTTTTCAAAGTATCCGGGCCAGCCCATTGCCAAAAGCCATTATGAGATAAAAAAACCGATAATTACGATTTTGGCTTCGCGGGGTTGCCCCCATCGCTGCACTTTCTGCAGTTTGGGATCAAAGCTTCACCGCGCTCGCAACCCCAAAGACATAGTTGATGAAATAGAACATTACAAAAATAAGTTCGGAGTCAAGTCGGTAGCTTTTTATGACGATGAATTTGTCGGCATGACTCCAAAACAGAATGAGTGGGTTAAAGATATTTGCAATGAGATAATCGAAAGAAAATTGGATTTAAATTTTTTAACTCAAGGCCGCTGCAGCCCATATATTGAGTTAGAAACCTTAAAAAAGATGAAGGAAGCCGGTTTTGCGTGGATCTGGTGGGGCGTTGAATCAGGATCTCAAAGAATTTTGGACGAAGTTATTTATAAAGACATTAAATTAGAGAATGTCTACAAAGACCTGGATTTAGCCAAGCAGGCCGGCTTAAAATCATTGATGTTCATTATGGTGGGTTTTCCCAAAGAAACTCCCGCAGACATTAAAATGTCAATGGATTTGATAAAAAAGATCAAACCAGAAGAAGTATCTATTCATATTACTTGCCCTTATCCCGGGTCTAAGTTGAGAAAATACCTCGAAGACCATAACTTGGTGGATAATAAATTAGAAAATTTGGAAGATTATTATAAGCTGGCGCCAGCCGGACGCTATGTAAATTTCCATACGGAGGAGCTTACCGCAGCCGAAATAGAAAAATATTACAAGCTGTTTGTTTTTAAGTTCGGACACAGTTTTTCCCGCAGCATTAAATTCGGGATCAAGTCTCTGGCCACGCTAAACGGCTGGAAAAAACTGCCAAAAAGAATTAAAATTTTAATTAATTTATTTTTCAGCCGGCTGGAAATCAGCCGCAGCAAATGATATGGCCCACGAAGTCAATTGGACAAAAGAAAAAGCCGCTCTTTTCTGGGATTATTGCGGATATCTTTACCAAAAAAAGCCGTCTTTTTCCAAAAGATTTGGAGAGGCATTGCTTAGGATTGTTGAAAAACGCATTCCCATCCAAGGCGTAGCATTAGATTACGGCTGCGGAGAGGGATTTTTAATGGATGGCCTGCTGAAAAGAAAAATTTCCTGTTTTGGCGCAGATGCTTCAGAAAGAGCGCTTTTGTCGGCTGCAGAAAGATTGAAGGGCAATCCGTTTTTCAAAGGAGTTTTTCCGGCTGATTTGCCCTTAAAGCTTGGCAATGAATTTATAAACACCGTCTTTTTGATAGAGACCATTGAGCACATAACGCCTGATCAGTTTGATTTTACCATAAAAGAGATCCGCAGAGTTCTTAAGCCCGGAGGTTATTTCGTCATAGAAGCTCACAATGAAGAGCCGTTGGATTCAGGTAAAATGATTTGCCCCGACTGCGGAGGCGTATTTCACAGAATGGGCCACTTAAGGTCTTTTTCGCAGGATACTTTAATTGAGCTGATGCAAAAATGCGGATTTAAAAAAGAATTTTGCTTGGCTGCGTCGTTTAGGCAAAAAACGATTGGCGGCAGAATCAGAGAAATTTTCAATAAAAAAAGCAAAAAATCGAGCTTAATTTATATCGGGAAAAAATATGACAAATAAAATAGAATTTTATCGCCACAATATTTCTTTAGGAGACATAAAAAATGCCAGCAGAGTTTTAAAAAGCATTTTTTTATCTACCGGAAAAGATGTGGGCAATTTTGAAGAAGCCCTTGCTAATTATCTTAACTGCAAATATGCCGTTGGCACGACTTCCTGCACAGCTTCTATGCAATTAGCTTTGGAGGCATTGGGGATAGGGCCGGGAGATGAAGTCATTACCACTCCGCTTACTTTTGTGGCTACCGCCAATGCCATTTTGCATACGGGAGCTACCCCTGTTTTTGTCGATGTTGAAGCGGAAACCGGAAACATGGACGCCAATTTAATTGAAAAGGCAATTACTAAAAAAACGAAAGCCATTCTGCCTGTTCATTTATACGGACAAATGGCTGATATGAAAAAAATCAGGAAAATCGCCGACAAATACAAATTGAAAGTCATAGAAGATGCGGCTCATTGCGTGGAAGGGGAAAGAGACGGAATCAAGCCCGGCCAGCTGGGAGACGCCGCTTGTTTCAGCTTTTATGCTACGAAAAATATAACCTGCGGCGAGGGAGGGGCCATTGCCTTAAATGACGGGGAAACCGCTAAAACTTTAAAAAAAATGCGCCTACAGGGATTAGAGCAATCGGCTTACGAACGCTACGAAAAGAAATTTTCTTCTCCCGATATGACGGTTAACGGGTGGAAATATAATATGAACAACATTCAGGCGGCTTTATTGATGGGCCAGCTTTCTCGGATTGAAAAACTTTGGGAGAGGAGAGAGGAGATTTATCAAAGATACGAAAAAGCCTTTAAAGATATTCCCGGCATTGATTTTCCAAAGACGTTAAAAGGAGTAAAGCATGCCCACCATCTTTTTACTATTTGGATTAATCCTGAAAAACGATCTCAAATCAGGGAGGAGCTTCAAGAAAGAGGCGTTCCCACTGCCTGCAACTGGTGGCCGCCAGTCCATTTGATGAGTTATTACAAGAAAAAATACGGCTGCAAGACGGGAGATTTCCCGATAACTGAAGAAATTTGCGAGAAAACCATCACCCTGCCATTTTATCCGAAGTTAAAAAATAAAGAGGCAGATTTTATAATTTCCAATGTTTTAGAAGTCGTTAAGCGAACATTATGAAAATTTTGATGCTTTCAGATGATTTTCCGCCGGAAAATTCCGGAGGAGCGGGCAGAGCCGCTTTCAGGTTGGCTGCGGCCCTGCAGGCATTGGGGCACAGTATTTTTGTCATTACCTCTGCCCAAGAAAGGGAAAAAGAAGGAAATGCCGATTATCAGGGAATGAAAATTTTCAAAATCTATTCTAACTATCATACAAGATGGAGAGCTTATTTGGGGCTTTACAATCCTCGGACTGTCGGAAAAGTTAAAAGAATAATGGAGGAAATAAATCCGGACATCGTTCACGCCCACAATATCCATTATCATCTTTCCTATCATTGCCTGAAAACAGCTAAAGAGCAGAACAGGGCAGTTTTCCTAACTGCCCACGATACAATGCTTTTCAGCTATGGAAAATTCCTTGCTAAAGAACCGGATAATTACAAGCTGACTAATTGGGATTTAATTAAGCAGGCAAGAAAAAGATACAATCCTTTCCGCAATATTTTTATCAGGCATTACCTAAAATATGTTGATAAAATTTTTGCTGTCAGTTCGGGGTTGCTTCAAGCTTTGAATGAAAATAAAATTGGCAATGCCGATGTGATTTACAACGGCGTAGACGTTAAAAATTGGCAATTAAGCTGCGAGCTTGTTGAAGAGTTTAAAAAGAAGCATAATTTGCAGGATAAAAAAATTATTTTTTTCGGAGGGAGATTGAGTTATCAAAAGGGAGGCCAAATCGCCATGCAGATTTTAGCTGACATTATAAAGGAATTGCCGCAAGCGGTTCTTCTGGTGGCGGGAGGCAAGCATAAGTTCGCAGGAACTATGGAGGAGTTAGCGGCCAAAACGGAAGGAATTGTTTTTACCGGCTGGCTGGAAGGCGACGAATTAAAGGCGGCTTACAATTCTGCAGATTTAGTGCTGGTTCCCTCTCTTTATTTTGATTGCATACCCATTATTATGATAGAGGCCATGGCCTGCAGAAAACCGGTCGTAGCTTCCCGTTTGGCTAATGCCTCTGAAGTTGTTGGAAACGAAGAGACGGGATGCATAATCAACCCGTTTGATATTGATAATGCGGCAGAGAAAATCATTAGTTTGCTGAAAAATCCTGAAAAAGCCAAGCATTTCGGCCAAGCCGGATACGAACGGGTGCAAAAGTTTTTCAGCTTGGATGCGCAAGTTGCCCAAACCCTGTCTTATTATCAAAAATTCTCGCTTGACCGTTAAGCGTTGAGAAGGTACCATAAGATATTAAATTAATGCTAAAAATATGAATATTATAGGCATTATTCCGGCCAGAATGGGGTCTTCCCGGTTCCCGGGCAAGCCCTTAGCTAAAATTGCGGGCATTCCCATGGTCGGCCATGTTTATTTTAGAAGCAAAATGTCAAAAATCCTAAAAGATGTTTTTATTGCCACTTGCGATAAAGAAATCATGGATTACGCCGGCTCAATTAATGCCAAAGCCATTATGACCAAAGCCACTCACGAAAGAGCTTCTGACAGATGCGCCGAAGCTATGCTTAAAATCGAGCAAGAAACCGGAAAAAAAATAGATATCGTAGTTATGATTCAGGGAGACGAACCGATGATTTTTCCTGAAATGATTGATCTGGCTTTAGGGCCGATAATGAGGGATAATTCAATTAAAGTAGTTAATTTAATGGCTCCGATTAAAGACAGGCAAGAGCACGCAGATCCTAATTGCCCGAAGGTGGTGGTTGATAGTCAGAATTTCGCTTTATATTTTTCAAGAGAACCGATCCCTTCATGGCAAAAAGGGGCAAAAGAAGTAAAAATGCTAAAGCAGGTTTGCATTATTCCTTTTGCCAGAGATTTCCTTTTGAAGTTCAATGAATTGGAGCCGACCCATTTGGAAATAGTGGAATCGGTTGACATGAACAGAATTTTAGAGCACGGCTACAAAGTCAAAATGGTTTTTGAGGATTTTAACACTTATTGCGTAGACACTCCAGAAGATCTGTCTAAAGTTGAAAAATTAATGGCATTAGATAATTTAGTTAAACATTATGCAGCCCAAAACCTTAATTAAAAAAATTATACCAAGAAGCATTATTTCTTTTTTCAGGAAGGCGATTTATCCAGAAAAGATATATATTATTGAGAATAATTTGGATTCTTTATTAAAAACATATTACCAAAAGATAGCAGCCCCGGATTTTAACCAAAAAATATCTTTTAGAAATGCTGAATTTAAAGTTTATTCCAAACACGGCGGAGACGGCTTATTGCTCTATATTTTTTCTAAGATTGGCTGCCAGAACAGGACTTTTGTTGAAATGGGCGTTGAAGACGGCAGAGAATGCAATACGGCTAATTTATCTTTGAATTTCGGCTGGAAGGGGATAATAATCGACGCAAATAAAGAATGGATGGAAAGCGCGCAAATTTTTTATCGGGACAAGCTCGGCAGAAGCAGCGGCAATGTTAAGGCGGTTCATTCTTTCGTTACCGCTGAAAATATCAATGAAACCATATCAAAGAACGGCATTTCCGGAGAAATCGACATGTTATCAATAGACATAGACAGCAATGATTACTGGGTTTGGAAAGCTATTAATGCGGTCAATCCAAGAGTGGTGGTTATGGAATATAATTCTGCTTTAGGCCTAAAGCCCATTACCGTGAAATATAATCCTAATTTCCATTACCAAAAAGCTTACAAAGAGCATCCGTTGTACTTTGGCGCTTCTTTGGCAGCTTTGGCAAAATTGGCAAAAGAAAAGGGATACGTTTTGGCCGGCTGCGATTGCCATGGCCATGATGCTTTTTTCGTCAGGAAAGATTTAGCCCAAGGCAGGTTTATTGAATTGTCTCCGGAGGAGGCCTTTTACCCCAATCCAAACGCAATTCAGAAAATCGGCAGCGTTGAAAAGCAATTTGAACAAATTAAGCATTTAGAGTTTGATTATGTTTAAAAAAAATCCCGAGACAAGCATAATAATCAGGACTTTTAACGAGGAAAAGCATATCGGGAACCTTCTTAAAGCAATTAAAGAGCAGGAATATAAAAATTACGAGATTATTTTAGTTGATTCCGGCTCTACCGATAACACCCTAAAGATTGCCAGAGGTTTGGGCTGCAGGCAAGTATTAAAGATAGAAAGCCATAATTTTACCTTTGGATATTCTCTTAACATCGGCTGCCAAAAGGCCAAAGGCAAGTATTTAGTTTTTGTTTCCGCCCATGTGGTGCCGGCAAACAACCAATGGCTGGGCAGAATTTTAGAGCCATTTCAAAATGAAAAGGTTTCCCTTGTCTACGGCAAGCAGGTTGGCAGCGAAACTTCAAAATTTTCTGAAAAAAGAGATTTTGAAAGAATTTTCGGTAATTCAGCTCTTTATCCCAATAATGCCAATGCGGCTATCAGAAGAGATTTATGGCAAAAAAATCATTTTGACGAATATTTATTTGGCTTGGAAGATATCGAATGGGCAAAACGCATGAAAGATCTCGGATTCCTCGCATATTATGAGCCCAAGGCCGCCATTTTGCATATCCATAATGAAAAGTGGCACCAAATTTTTAACCGTTACAGGCGGGAAGCGATAGCGGCGGCCAGAATCGGGCTTTCTTCTCCTCCTCAAGCGAGTTATGGTTTTTTGGGGTTTGCGCGGAGGTTTTCACAAGACTTATTAGCTTCTTTCCCTAACTTTTCTCCCGATCGCTTAGGAGAAATTGCGCGATTTCGCTACTACCAATGGAAGGGCACGAGGCAGGGCTGGCGGAATGATCGATACCTCGATTTTAATCGCGATAAGTATGATATTTTTTATCCTGCTGCCAATAAGGCAGTGGTGATAAAAAATAAGCAGAGGGCGGTTTTTGAAGAAATGCCATTGCCCAAAACAAATCCCGGCGATATTTTAATACAGGTTGATTACGTGGGCATTTGCAGAACCGACTTGGAGATTTACGATGGCTCTCTGGGATATTATAAAAATGGCCAGGCCGCATACCCCATTATCCCCGGCCACGAGTTTTCGGGCACAATTATTAAAATTGGAGCCAATAACAGATGCCGGGAACTTTTTAAAGTAGGCGATAAGGTTGTCGGAGAGTGCATCTTATCCAGAGATGATAAAAAAAGAAAAGAAGTCGGGGTTATTAATTATAACGGCGCTTACAGCCAATTTATAGTTATGCCCGGAATTCATCTCCACAAAATTCCCAAGACATTAGATTTAAAAACCGCCTGCCTGGCGGAGCCCTTAGCCGTAGTCCTAAGGGCTTTGAGGCGCATTAAAAGCCGTTTGAAAGCAGATGGCAATTTCGCCGTTATCGGAGCCGGCCCTATTGGCAACCTTTGTTCGCAGGTATTATCGAATGCCGGTTTTTGCGTAACGGTTTTTGATAAAAATAAAAAGAGACTGGATATTTTAAAAAATAAAACTAAGGCCGTATCGCAGAATATGGAAAATTTAGAAAAATTTGACGTCATCATTGAAGCTACGGGCTCCAAAGAAGTTTTAGAGAAAATTTTAAAGGAAAGCAAAAGCGATGCCGCAATTTTACTGTTAGGGTTTCCTTACGGCTCCATAACTTATAATTTCGAAGACATACCGGGCAAGGAAAAATTTATTGCGGGTTCGGTCGGGGGAGATAAAGAAGATTTTGATGAAGCTCTTAATTTTCTGCCAAAAATTGATACAGCCGCTTTCACCGAGAAGGTTATGCCGCTGGAAAGCTTCAGCGAGGCATGGCAGCTTCAGCGTTCCTCAAAATGTTTGAAAATCTTATTAAAAGTTAAAAAAGATAATTATGAAATATAAAGTTTTGGTTACAGCTCCCTATTTGCAGCCGATAATTGAAGAATACCGGGCAATTTTTACTTCGCATCAAATTGAAACCATTGTTCCTCAAGTGAAAGAAAGACTTTCTGAAGCCGAGCTTTTGCAATACGTCAAAGATATTGATGGGATCATTGCCGGCAATGATGAAATCACTGAAAGGGTTTTGGCGGCAGCTCCAAAATTAAAAGTAGTTTCTAAATGGGGTACGGGCATAGACGCAATTGACAAAGAAGCGGCTAGCCGCTTAGGCATTGCGGTTAGAAACACCCCCAACGCCTTTACCGAACCCGTGGCTGATACGGTTTTCAGTTTTATGCTTTGTTTTGCCAGAAAAACCTTGGAATTGAATGAAAAAATGAAGCAAAACATCTGGGCCAAAGAATCTTCCCGCGCCCTAAACGAATGCGCTTTGGGAGTAATCGGCATAGGCAACATTGGCAAAGCATTAATCAAGAGGGCCCAGGCATTTGGCATGAAGGTATTAGGCAATGATATAAAAGAAATGCCATTTGACTTTATGGTTCCCTTAAATCAGCTTCTTAAAGAATCGGATTTTATCAGTTTAAACTGCGACCTAAACCCCACTAGCCGCCATTTAATTAACAAAGAAACACTGGCTTTAATGAAGCCGACTGCTTATTTGATAAATACTTCGCGAGGTCCAGTAGTTGATGAAAAAGCTTTAATTGAAGCGCTGGAAAACAAAAAAATTGCCGGAGCCGGCCTTGATGTTTTTGAAGAAGAACCATTGCCGCAGGACAGCCCTCTTAGAAAATTTCCCAATGTTATTCTATCTCCGCACAATGCCAACTCCGGCATGATAGCTTGGCAAAGAGTCCATGAGAATACCATTAAAAATGCCGTAGAGGAAATTATTAAACATATTGATGAAATTTAAGATAATAGATATATCAGTTCCCATCAAAGAAGGAATGACGGTTTGGCCCAAAGGCCTTGCCCCTCTTTTTAAGATGATTTCTAGTTTTAATAAAGGAGATCAATGGACCGAAACAGAGGTTAAGATGAATCTCCATAGTGGAACCCATCTTGATAGTCCTCTTCACAAAATTAAAGGCGGTTCCTCAATAGACAAGCTGCGGCTGGAAGAAATGATCGGGCCGGCTTTTGTAGTCCACTTGCCAAAAATCAAAGTGATTACTGCGCAAGATTTGGATGATCTTAATTTGCCGAAGAACACAGCCCGCTTATTATTTAAAACTTTCAATTCAAATTTTTGGAAAAATAAAGAAAAGAAATTCCAAAAAAAATTCGTAGGCCTTTCTCCAGATGCCGCTTCTTGGCTGGTAAGCCATAAAATTAAGCTGGTAGGAAATGATTATTTGTCCGTAGCCCAATTTGACAAGCAGCCGGAAGTTCACAAAATTCTTCTTGAAAATAAAATAATTCTTCTTGAGGGTTTAAATTTATCAAGCGTTAAGGCCGGAGTTTACCAACTAATTTGCCTGCCAATGAAATTTATGAATACTGAAGCTGCTTCGGCCAGGGCCATTTTAATAAAATGAAAATTTTATTTATCTATCCCAACACCATGGCTTCGGCTTTGGTGCCGATTAATTTGTCCCAGCTTTCCGCCTGCTTGAAGGAAAATGGTTTTGAGGTGGAATTGTTCGACGCGACTTTCTATAAGACAGAAGAAATAAGCTTTGAGCAAAAGAGAGTGGATTTGCTGCAGATAAAACCCTTTGATTACGCAGATAAGGGCCTCCATTTTAAAGATACTGATATTTACGAAGATCTGGTTAAAAAAATTTCCGAATTTAAGCCGGATTTAGTCGGTATTACGCTTGTTGAAGATACTTGGGAGCAGGCAAAATCATTGCTGGAGAAAATAAAGCAATTTGATATTCCTGTCATTGCCGGCGGAGTTTTCGTGACAGCTGCTCCGGAAGAGGTAATTTCTAATGAAATTATTGATATGGCTTGTCTTGGCGAGGGAGAGGAGGCTTTGGTTGAGCTTTGCCAAAAAATGTCCAAAGGGGAAGATTTCTCGACAATTAAAAACCTCTGGGTAAGGAAAAACGGCAGAATTATTAAGAATCCCCTAAGGCCCTTAACCGATATTGATAAGCTGCCTTATATTGATTACGATATCTTCGGGCAGGAAAGATTAGGGCGTCCCATGTTCGGCAAAATCTATACCATGATTCATGTTGAAATGGACAGGGGCTGCCCCAATCAATGCGCTTATTGCGCAGCTCCATCTTTAAAGAATTTTTTTCTGGAGCAGGGTTGCGGCGCATATTACAGAAGAAAAAAAATACCAAGATTAATGGCAGAAATGGAGCATTTGGTTAAAAAGTACCAGCCGGATTATATAAATTTTAATTCGGAAACTTTTTTGGCAAAACCTTTGGAAGAATTGAAGGAATTTGCTAAAGAATATAAAGAGAAAATTCATTTGCCGTTTTGGGCCCAAACCAGGCCGGAAACCATTACCGAAGAGAAGATGGCAATTCTTAAAGAAATGGGCTGCGACAGCATGAATTTTGGCATTGAGCACGGCAATGAAGAATTTAGGGCGAAAGTGCTTAATCGTTACGGTTCCAATAAACAGCTAATTGACGGAATAAGGTTGGTAGAAAAATACCAGATACCTTATACGGCCAACAATATTATCGGTTTTCCAGACGAAACAAGAGAGCTTATTTTTGACACCATTGAATTGAACAGGCAGCTGAATCCCCGAACTATCAATTGCTGCATCTTTGCTCCATACAAAGGGACTGTTTTGTACAAATACTGCCTCGAAAAAGGTTACCTCGATAAAGATTCCAATGCCAGATTTTTAATAGACAGTAAATTAAAAATCGGCTCTTTGGGTCCCGATGAATTGAGAGGCTTGCAGAGAACGTTTCCTCTTTATGTTAAATTTCCGAAATCAGAGTGGGCTGAAATTGAAATAGCTGAAAAGTTTGATGAGCGGGGCAATAAAGTTTTAGAAGAATACAAAAAAATATATCGGGAAAAGTATTTTTAATATGGAAAATAAAAAATTTAAAATATTATTGGTTTATCCCAATATACCGGGCATGCTTGTTTTGCCGGGAGCCATCGGAATTTTTACGGCAATTCTTAAGAAGGCGGGTTTTGAGCTTGATTTATTTGACGCTACTTTATACGAAGAGGATGCCCCTGTTTCTCCGTTAAAAAGAGTGGAATATCTGCAAGCCCGCAAGTTTTCTTACGCAAAAGACCTTGGTTTTGAAATGAGAAAAGACCTTATCGGGAGTTTTGTGAAAAAAGTTGAATCCTTCAACCCTGATTTATTGTTGATTTCCGTACTGGAGGATGCTTTTTTGCAAGGCATTAGATTGCTGGCCGCCATTAAGGAGAAAAATATACCTCATATTGTCGGCGGCGTTTTTGTCACAGCCGCTTCGGAAAAAGCCATTTCTTACCCCCAAATTAAAATGATCGGCTGGGGAGAGGGCGAAAAAACAGTGCTGGAATTGGCTCAAAGAATGAGAAACGGCGAACATTACGAAGATATTTTGAACATACCCAACACTTGGGTTAAAAAAGAAGACGGCACGATTATTAAAAACCCCATAGCTTCTCTGGTAGATATTAATAGATTCATGCCGGATTTCAGTTTATTTGAAAAAGTTCGTTTTTATCGGCCGATGGGTGGAAAAATTTTAAAAACTATCCCATTAGAAACAGCCCGAGGCTGTCCCTATCAGTGCACTTTTTGCGATTCGCCGATGTGGAGCAAGATTTATCGCGACAGCAAGGGAGAGATTTTTTTAAGGAGAAAAAGCATCGGCAGATTAATGGAAGAAATAAGGTATTTTGTTGCAGAATACAGTCCCGAACTGTTATATATTATTGATGATACCTTTTTAGCCAGACCCATTGAGGAACTTAAGGAATTTGCTGAAAGCTATCAGGAATTTAAGATACCTTTTTGGATGAATACCAGGCCGGAAACCATCACACAAGAAAAAGGAGAATTGTTAAAAAAAATGAACTGCTACAGAATGTCTATTGGCGTAGAATGCGGCAATGAAGATTTTAGGAAAAATAAGCTGAAGCGCTTTGGCTCCAACAAAGAAATTTTGCAAAGCATGGAAATTTTAAGCAAGAGCGGAATTCCATTCAGCATTAATAATATGATTGGTTTTCCCGATGAAAATAGAGAATTGATATTTGAAACTATTGAGCTCAATCGTCAATTTTCCGGCTACGATTCCCTGACCGTTAGTATTTTTACTCCTTATCACGGCAGCAAGTTAAGAGAGGAAGCTATCCAAAAAGGATATTTAGATCCCGAGATTATGACTACTCATACCACTGCTTCTTCTCTTTTGGATATGCCGCAATTAAGCAAAGAAGCCATCAATGGCTTAATGAGAACTTTTACCATGTATGTTGGTTTTCCCAAAAAATGGCGGGAACATATAGAAAAAGCAGAGAAATTCACTCCGGAGGGCAATGCGATTTTTGAGAAGTTAAAAAACATTTACCACCAGGTTTATTTTTCCGGCAATCAATTTCAAAAACACGCCTCCAGCATCAATTGGGATGAATTAGAAAAACAATTAAAATGAACAGCAAATCGATTTTAGTTATTTTTGGCAAAGAATCACCCGAGCCGGGAAGTTTTGATAAAGTGTTAAGCGGCAAGGAGCTGGAAGATTTAATGGGGCAAGGAAGCGTTCAGGAGGCCTATCAATTATTCTGCCAGCTTCCCAAAATAACCGACATTACATATAAAGGTTACGAACTTTGGTGGATTCATCACGATGATATTTATTATCAATTTTGCCTGCCCTACACGCAACTGCGCGGTTTGCTTGATTACCTGAAGGATTTTAAAGAGGTTCATCTTTATCAGCCGCCCAATTCCGAACTTTTTAGGTATTTTTTGGAGGCTCACGGCTGCAGTTGTTTTATCCGCAAGAAAAAAAGATTTTTGCCGCCTTTCGGATTATTGCTCCAGCTTTTTCTTTCTTTTATATTTTTATTTTGGCTCAAAGCAGCTCGGCCGAAATTGCTTCTTGAAACCAGCGACAGATTCAGCCAGTTAAGTGATTTTGATTTTCGGTATGAATTTATCTACCGAGAATTAAGAGAGAAAAAAATTCATTTTGCTGAATTCATCAGAAGTTTGGAGCCATGGCCCGTTCTTCTGAAGCATGCTTGGCGCAGGAAAAGGCCGGTGATTTATTCTTCGGCAATAGTTGATTCCATGCATTTTTTAGCAGGCCTTTTCGGCAAAAGAAAATTTTCCGCAGACGGCGGTTCAGAGAAGCGTTTTTGGCTTTCAGTGTCCGCCCATTATCTTTCAAATATCAGGGGAACTATCTGGTCTATTGAGGCAATGAAATTAATATGGCAATGGATTGGCGCCAAGTCAGCCATAGTGCCGACCGCTTGCAACCGCAATTTCCATGAGGTTTTAGGGTGCAAATTGGCCGGCATTAAAACGACAGGCATCATGCACGGCGCTTCCACTAAATATTATCTTATTTCTGATTTTATGCCCGGATTTAACGGAAAAAAAATGCTTTCCGTTGATCAGTACGGACTTTGGTCGGATTGGTGGAAATCTTACTACATTAAAAACAGCAATGCCTACAAGCCAGAACAGCTTTATGTGTCTGGTCCCATGAGGCCCTTAGCGAAAGAGATTGGAGAGGTCAGACCTCTCCAAGATTGGAGAGGTCTGACCTCTCCAATCTCCTCTCCAAGATCCTCCCCAAGAGTTCTTTTTATTTCCGAAGGCCTGGCAGATCCGAGAGAGGTTATCCATTATCTTTCGGCGCTGCTTGGAGAAAAAGACCTCCAGTTTTTTATTAAATTTCGGCCCCATAAAGACGCCTTTGAGATTTGGCTGAAAGATAATCAGCCCGGAGTTTATAAAAAAATAAAAGAAGAAACAAAAATTTTTCGGAAAACCATGGAGGAAGCTGTTTCGCAATCAGACGTGGTTGTCGGATCTCACAGCACAGCCGTGCTGGAATCATTGCTGCAGTTAAAGCCATTTGTTTTTTTTCGGACTAAAAAATGGGGAGATTATTTTGGCATAAAATCTTTTGAAGGGCAGAATTGTCTTTTTGCTGAAAATCCTATAGAATTAATAAATTGCATAAAAAATAGCATAGAAATTCCAGAGGAATATTTAAAGCAGCTGCAGGGAAATTTTTTCGGCGATCCTTATAAGAATGGGTCAAAATGGGCCGTAGAACAAGCAATTAAAAATTATGAATCATCCTAAAATAATTGTTTTTGGCATAGACGGAGGGACTTGGATATTATTAAAACCCCTGGCAGAAAGGGGCGATTTGCCGGCATTTAAAAAAATAATGGACAGCGGGTCTTACGGCACCTTAATGAGTTCTATACCATGTCGAAGCAGCACCTCGATTATTTCTTTTTACACTGGGAAAAATCCAGGGAAATGGGGAGGGTTGGATTTTTCGTGTTTTGATTGCGATGTAGTGAGATACGATAAAATAAGGGAAAGGAGTCAGGCAATATGGGAAACTTTAGGAAAATACGGCTTAAAGTCAGCCATTTTGAACCTGCCCACCACTTATCCTCCTACGCCGATTGAAGGAGTTATGCTTTCCGGCTTTTCCATGTCCGAAAAAGATGACTATACCTACCCCAAAGAATTTAAAGAAATGGTTAGGGGATTTCATTCGGAACGGGAAACGTTTTTAAAGCTGATTTCAGGGCAGCAAACAATGGAAAACGAAAACGAATTATTCAATTTATATCTAAGAACCGCGAAACAAAGATATCAGATCATTAAAGATATAATCAGGAATAAAGATTTTAATTTTTCGATGTTTTGGATAGACGAATCAGACGCTCTTCAGCATGATTTTTGGGGGAAGGGATCGTATCTTTTAACTTTTTTCAAGGAAATAGATAAAAATTTACAGGATATCATGGAAAATAATCCAGATTCAAACCTGATCATTATGAGCGACCACGGTTTTGACGCTGTGCCGATTTACGAATTTTATCCCAAAACCTGGCTGGAAAAAGAAGGATATCTAAAGATGAAAGGCACCATAATCCATAGGTTTGCGGCGAAGTTAGCCAATAGTTTGATCATTCGGCTTCCGTCTAACTACAGGTATAAATATATTGGATTTATTTTTTATATGCTTAAAAAGATTAAAGGTTTGGCGATAAAAAGAAAAAAAGCGGAAAATCAGCCCATTAAGGTGGAAAGGAACTGGCGCCTTAAAAAGCATTCGTCGGAGTCAAAGGCAATCGGCGTTGATTGGTCAAAGACCATGGCCGTTAATCACGACTTTTGGGGAATTAAAATAATCAAAGAAAATCTAAACAGAAATTATGAAGAATTAAGGTCTGAAATAATCGGGAAAATGAAAGAATTAAGAGATAAAAACGGAGAAAAAATAATCAAATATGTCTGGAAAAGAGAAGAAATTTTTCATGGCCAAGATGTCAGTAAATTTCCCGATATCGCTTATTTGCCGGCCAGTAAATTTTTGCCGACAGGATTCCTGCCCTTTTCCATCACTAAAAAAATAAAAATACCGCGCGGAGTAAGAGTTTCCACCGGAGGGCACATGATAATCAGGGAGGGTATTTTTCTTGCCGTAGGTCCTAATATAAAGAAAACAGGAGATATTGGAGAGTTAAATGTTTTAGATTTAGCCCCCACTATTTTGTCTGTATTTGGAATACCGGTTCCTGCAGATATGGACGGCCGAATCTTAAAAGAAATTATTCAATGAGAAAAATAATTATTTTAGCCAAAAAGATTATTTTCGGCTTGCATTTGGCGATTATCTGGAGATTGCTTGACGATATCAAGTTTGCGATGGAAAAAAATAAATTGCAATCCAATGCTCGCTCGCTGCAGGGCTCCAATCAGTTGAAAAAAGAACTGAACGTTTTTTTTAAAGGAGAAAAGGCCTATCAGCCCCTTACCAATCCCGATCTCCAGGACATTCCTTTTCATAGGCAGAAAGATTATCGTTTCGATTTAATCAAAGAAAATATTTCCGTAAAAGGCGGAACATTGCTTGATATCGGCGCCAATTTAGGTTATTTTTGCCATAAATTTGAAGACGAAGGATTTGATTGTTATGCCGTAGAAGAGAATAGGATGCTGTGTTATTTCATCGATGAGCTGAGAAAGGCGGAAAGCAAAAAATTTAAAGTGGCCTGCCAGTCGATATTTGAGTATAAAAAAAATCAAGAATTGGTTTTTGAGGTTGTGCTTGCTTTGAGCGTTTTCCACCACTTCTTGAAAAATGAAAGCGATTATCTTAAATTAAAGATTCTTTTAAAAAGATTCAGGGCTAAGGAATTATTTTTTGAGCCTCATTTGCCAAGCGAATTAGAGGGAAAGGCGTTTTATAAAAATTATACTCCGGATGGGTTTGTGAATTTTATCATTGAAAACTCCTGCTTTAAAAAGGCCCGTCTTCTCGGCCAGTCGGAGGCAAGGCCAATTTATAAGCTCACGCCCTGAATTTTTTTAAAAATAAGAATAAGACTAATCCCGATTTAAAAATTTCCGTTGCTATGGCGGCTGCAATGGCTCCCCAGATTCCGTAAAGGGGAATTAGTATTGCCATGAGGACAATTTTGGAAAAAGCTCCCGCCTTCATAAGATAAAGCTCTTTTTTCATCATTTTGGCCTTAAAAGCTGTGCCCAGCAGGCTTATTGGCAGGGAGATTGAAGAAAGCATAAAAATTTGGGAATAGAGTATAGAATCCAGATACCGCGGAAAGAATATTTTATAAAAAAATGGGATGACCATAATGTAAATAAGCATTACTATGACGGTCAAAAGAGCCAATCTCCAAAACTTTTTCATTAAACTGGCCTTCATTTCTGTTTGAGATTTTGAGGCCAATTTTGGAAAGGCCAACGTTTCAATATGTCCAAGGACATTTTCGATTTGCTGGGGGATAATTGTGGCGAAAGAATAAATTGCCAATTGGACTGGCCCGATATAATTAAAGAGGAGCGGCGAGTCCAAGCGATTGGCTATGCTGGAAATAACTCCCATTAAACTTAAATGTTTTCCGTAAGAGATGGTTTGAGGGTCA